>NZ_VIDT01000243.1 GCF_006519715.1 Ideonella azotifigens | reverse complement strand
CCAGATCAGCAGCCCCCATGCCGGATGCGGCCGCATCAGCAGCCGCAAGCCATGCGGCTGCGCAGCAGCGGGCGCCACGGAGGCTTCGGAAGGCACGCGGGCCATGTTCATGCACCGGACGCTAGCACGCGCGCTTGGCGCATCGCATCAGCAGCTGCCTGCTGGCGCGCCCAGCCGGGACACGGGTTGAAACACGCTGAACGTGTTTGCAGCCGGTCTTTTATGCGGTGGCAGGCTATGGATAGCTGAAAGCCTTCGTTCACGCAAGCCAGGGCGGCGCCCATGATCAAGGCATTCCATCACGCAGGAGACCTGCCATGACAAGCCACATCGCCAACGCTCCGGTCGAGCTGCCCGTCACCGGCCAGGCCCTGCGCCAAGCGCTGGAAGCGCGCGACGTGTCGGCCCTGCTGGCCTGCACCCAGCAGCTGCGCGTGGCGGGCTACCGGGTCGAGCCGGGCCGCCTGGCGGCCGAGCTGCTGGCCCACGGCTGCACCTGGGTCGAAGACGCCTTCGGCCATCGCGTGGCGCTGCAGGTGCATGTGCCCAAGGCGCTGGCCCAGTTGCAGCCCGACGAAGCCTGCAGCTTCCGCATTGCGGCCTGACGGTCTCCCGAACTCCCATCCGAACTCAACGCTGTCATTAGAAAAGGCAATCACCATGAGCATCCTCGCTGTCAACGCGCGCAACCAGTTCCGTGGCCGGGTCAAGGAAATCATCGAGGGCCCGGTGGTCTCGGAGGTCGACGTGGAAATGCCGTCCGGCCTGGTCGTGACTTCGGTCATCACGACCCGCTCGGTGCACGAGCTGGGCCTGCGCGTGGGCCGCGACGTGGTCGCGCTGGTCAAGTCGACCGAGGTGTCCATCGCGACCCTCTGACCCTATCGGCCCCGGGCGCGCCAACCTGGCGAGGCCTGTTGCCACATCCCACGGGCGGCCATGAGCCGCCCGTTTTTCATTGGCCAAGGCCGCTTGCCCCGCACAAATCGAATAAGAAAGCTCGTTTTGATTCGTTCCTCGTTCGATGCGCGATTTCTAGCATCTGGTTCCAGATTGCAACAACGCCCCGAGGAACCTCCGATGCCGTCCCGCCGTACCACGATTGCCCAGTTTGCCGCCGCCGCGCTGCTCGCCCTGACCGGCGCCGCCGCCATTGCCAAGGACGTCACGCTGCTGAACGTCTCCTACGACCCCACCCGCGAGCTCTACCAGGACTACAACAAGGCCTTCGCCGCCTACTGGAAGACCAAGACCGGCGACACCGTGACGGTCAAGCAGTCGCACGGCGGCTCCGGCAAGCAGGCCCGCTCGGTGATCGACGGCCTGGAGGCCGACGTCGTCACGCTGGCGCTGGCCTATGACATCGACGAGATCGGCGAGAAGGCCAAGCTGATTCCGCCCGACTGGCAAAAGCGCCTGACGCACAACAGCTCGCCCTACACCTCGACCATCGTGTTCCTGGTGCGCAAGGGCAACCCCAAGGGCGTGAAGGACTGGGACGACCTGGTCAAGCCCGGCGTCGCAGTGATCACCCCCAATCCCAAGACCTCTGGCGGCGCCCGCTGGAACTACCTGGCGGCCTGGGGCTACGCGCTGAAGAAGCCGGGCGGCAATGACGCCAAGGCCAAGGACTTCGTCACCGCGCTGTTCAAGAACGTGCCGGTGCTGGACTCCGGCGCCCGCGGCGCGACCACCACCTTCGTCGAACGCGGGATCGGCGACGTGCTGATCGCCTGGGAAAACGAAGCCTTCCTGGCCGTCAAGGAACTGGGCCCGGACAAGTTCGAGATCGTCGTGCCCTCGGTCAGCATCCTGGCCGAGCCGCCGGTGACCATGGTCGACAAGGTGGTCGACAAGCACGGCACGCGTGCCGTGGCCCAGGCCTATGTCGAGTACCTGTATTCGCCCGAAGGCCAGAAGATTGCGGGCGAAAACTACTACCGCCCGGTCGACGCTAAGGCTGCCGCGCAATTCACCAAGTTGTTCCCGGCCGTGAAGCTGTTCACCATCGACGACACCTTCGGTGGCTGGGCCAAGACCCAGAAGACGCACTTCAACGACGGTGGCGTGTTCGACAGCATCTACGTCAACAAGTGATGACTGCGGCCGGGCACCGCTGCGCGCGGGTGCCCGGCCTCCGCGCTTGCGCGGTTTTCCTGCCAGGGCGCGGCTTTCCGCCGCGTTTCTCATAAGCAAGCGCGTTTTGCTTCGTTCCTCGACTTGATGCCGCTGCCTAGCATCACTTCACGCATGAACACATGCGCAAAGGCTGCTTGGACAGCCCCCAGACAGCCGAACCACCCAGCCCAGGACCCGCCGTGACCACCGCCTCCCTTGCCGCCCATCCCGCCAGCCGTCCGGCGCGCGGCCCCTGGCTGTCGCGCCTGCTGCTGCGCCGCCGCAGCGTGCTGCCCGGCTTCGACCTGGCACTGGGCATGACGGTGCTGTACCTCAGCATCATCGTGCTGATTCCCCTGTCGGCCGTGTTCCTGAAGACCTTCACGCTGAGCTGGGACGGCTTCTGGGCCGCGGTGGCGTCGCCGCGCGTCGTCGCGTCCTACCGCCTGACCTTCGGCGCCTCGTTCGCCGCGGCCTTGCTCAACGGCGTGTTCGGCATGCTGGTCGCGTGGGTGCTGGTGCGCTACACCTTCCCGTTCAAGCGCGTGGTGGACGCCTTGGTGGACCTGCCGTTTGCGCTGCCCACCGCGGTGGCCGGCATCGCGCTGACGGCCCTGTACGCGCCGACCGGCTGGATCGGCCAGTACGTGCCGTTCAAGGTTGCCTTCACGCCGGTGGGCGTGTTCGTCGCGCTGACCTTCATCGGCCTGCCGTTCGTGGTGCGCACGGTGCAGCCCATCCTGGAAGACCTGTCCAAGGAACTGGAAGAAGCGGCGGCCACGCTGGGCGCCTCGCGGCTGCAGACCTTCACCAAGGTGATCCTGCCTTCGCTGGCACCGGCGCTGCTGACGGGTTTTGCGCTGGCCTTTGCCCGCGCCCTCGGCGAATACGGCTCGGTGATCTTCATCGCCGGCAACATGCCGATGGTCTCGGAGATCACGCCGCTGCTCATCATCACCAAGCTGGAGCAATACGACTACGCCGGCGCCACCGCCATCGCCGTCGTGATGCTGAGCATTGCCTTCACGATGCTGCTGGTCATCAACCTGCTGCAGGCCTGGGCCCGCAAGCGCCAGGGCCGCTGAGCCTCCCCAAATCCCTGTTTTTGCCGAGGTTCGCATGACCACCGCCCAGATTCCCCTGCCCGACGCGGCCACGCCGCAGCCGGCGCCCCCCGGCGCACCCGTTTCGCAGCGAGGCACGCGCGCACGCTCCGCGCTGTCGTCCACCACAGAGCCGGCCTGGGTCCGCACCACGCTGATCCTGATCGCGCTGCTGTTCCTGTCGCTGTTCCTGTTCGTGCCGCTGGTGGCCGTGTTCGTCGAAGCCTTCAAGAAGGGCTGGGAGGTCTACGTGGCCGCCATCGTCGAGCCGGACGCGCTGGCCGCCGTCAAGCTCACGCTGATCGCCGCCGGCATCTCGGTGCCGCTGAACCTGGTGTTCGGCGTTGCCGCGGCCTGGGCGATCGCCAAGTTCGACTTCCGCGGCAAGGACCTGCTGCTGACGCTGATCGACCTGCCGTTTTCGGTCAGCCCGGTGATCGCCGGCCTGATCTACGTGCTGGTCTTCGGCCTGCAGGGCTGGTGGGGCGAATGGCTGCGCGACCATGACCTGAAGATCATCTTCGCAGTGCCCGGCATCGTGCTGGCCACCGTCTTCGTGACCTTCCCGTTCGTGGCCCGCGAGCTGATCCCGCTGATGCAGGCGCAGGGCCAGGAACAGGAAGAGGCCGCGCGCGTGCTCGGCGCTTCGGGCTGGCAGATCTTCTGGCGCGTCACGCTGCCCAACGTCAAATGGGCGCTGCTGTATGGCGTGATCCTGTGCAACGCCCGGGCCATGGGCGAGTTCGGCGCGGTCTCGGTCGTGTCCGGCCATGTGCGCGGCTTCACCAACACCATGCCGCTGCACATCGAGATCCTCTACAACGAATACCAGTTCGCGGCCTCGTTCGCCGTGGCCTCGCTGCTGGCCGGCCTGGCGCTGGTCAGCCTGGTGCTGAAGTACATCGTCGAGCAACGTGTGAAGCGTGAATCGTCGGCCGCCCAAGGCGCTCACTGAAAACCGAAAGAAATTCATCATGTCGATTGAAGTCAAAAACCTGGTGAAGCGCTTTGGGTCGCTCGCCGTCTGCAACAACCTGAACCTGGAGATTCCCTCGGGTGAGCTGGTCGCCTTGCTGGGCCCGTCCGGCTCGGGCAAGACCACGCTGCTGCGCATGATTGCCGGGCTGGAACAACCCGACTCCGGCAGCGTGCTGTTCCATGGTGCCGACGCGACCTTCTCCGACGTGCGCGACCGCAATGTCGGCTTCGTGTTCCAGCACTACGCGCTGTTCGGCCACATGCGCATTGCCGACAACATTGCCTTCGGCCTGCGCGTGCGGCCGCGCGAGACCCGCCCATCCGAAGCGGCGATCAAGAAAAAGGTCGCTGAATTGCTGAAGCTGGTGCAGCTGGACGCCATGGCCGAGCGTTTCCCGCACCAGCTCTCCGGCGGCCAGCGCCAGCGCGTGGCGCTGGCCCGCGCGCTGGCGGTCGAGCCCAAGGTGCTGCTGCTGGACGAACCCTTCGGCGCGCTGGACGCCAAGGTGCGCAAGGAACTGCGCCGCTGGCTGCGCCGCCTGCATGACGAGATGCACGTCACCAGCGTCTTCGTCACGCACGACCAGGAAGAAGCCATGGAAGTGGCCGACCGCATCGTCGTGATGAACGAAGGCCGCATCGAGCAGCAGGGCGCACCGGACGAGGTCTACGACAACCCGGCCACGCCGTTCGTGCTGAAGTTCCTCGGCGACGTGAACCTGTTCCACGGCCGCAATGCTTCAGGCAAGGCCGAGGCCGACGTCAGCTACGTGCGCCCGCACGAGCTGGAGATCGTCGCCACGGCCGAGGCCGACACCTGGGCCGTGACGCTGGCGCAGACGCTGACCGTCGGCCCGAACACGCGCATCGAATTCAAGCGCGACGACGACGGCAGCTACGTGGACGTGGAGCTGCCGCGCGAAGCCTGGATCAACGCGCGTGACCGCCTGAACCTGATCAACGGCTGCCGCGTGCACCTGAAGCCGCGCCGCGTGACGCGGTTTGCGGCGCCTGTCTGAGCGCTTCCTTGCCACCCGTACCTCCCCCCGTGTCACCCAGGGCTGCTTCGGCAGCCCTTTTTCATTGGTGAGCAGACGTGTCATCGGCTGTGCACGCCGGTCATGAGTTAAGGCGGAAAGCTTCCTTCGCAGGCAAGGGCCGGCTCCCCAAAATCCCCTGACACCAAGCGACGCGTGGGCCACTGGCTCGCCGCGCTCAACCAGGGGACATTGCCTTGAACTTCCAGCAACTGCGTTCCGTCCGCGAAGCCGCGCGCCAGGGTTTCAACCTCACCGAAGTGGCCCAGGTGCTGCACACCTCGCAGCCAGGTGTCAGTCGCCAGATCCGCGAGCTGGAAGATGAACTGGGCCTGGCCTTGTTCGCCCGCAGCGGCAAGCGCCTGGTGGGCCTCACGCCGCCGGGCGAGCGCATGCTGCCCATCGTCGAGCGCATGCTGGTGCATGCCGAGAAGCTGCGCCACGTCGGCCGCGACTACGCCAGGGAAGCCTCCGGCCAGCTGACGATTGCCGCCACCCATTCGCAGGCCCGCTACGCGCTGCCGCCGGCCGTGATGTCCTTCCGCGCCCAGCATCCGCACATCGGCCTGACGCTGCACCAAGGTTCGCCGGACCAGGTCGCCAAGCAGCTGCTGCGCCGCGAGGTGGACATCGGCATTGCCACCGAAGGCCTGGCCCGGCACGCCGGCCTGCTGACCCTGGCCTGCTACAGCTGGACCCACCTGGTGCTGGTGCCCAAGGGCCACCCGCTGACCGATGGCAAGCCGCTGACGCTGGCCCGCCTGGCGCGCTTCCCGCTCATCACCTACGAGCGCGGCTTCACCGGCCGGGCCTCGCTGGACCAAGCCTTTGCCGCCGCCGGCCTGGCGCCACAGCTGGCGATGGAAGCGATGGATGCCGACGTGATCAAGACCTATGTCGAGCTGGGCATGGGGGTGGGCATCGTCGCGGCGATTGCGCACCAGCCCGAGCGGGACAACGAGCACATGGTGGCGCTGGACGCTCGCCACCTGTTTGCGCCCAACCTGACCCGGCTGGCGGTGCGCCGCGGCGAGCCACTGCGCGACATCGTGTTCGAGTTCATCCGCGCCTTCGCGCCGCCGCTGACGCGCGAAGTCGTCACCGCCGAGCTGCAGAAGGAGCTGCTGCGCGAGGGCCTGAGCCGGCCCGAGCTGCAGCATCCGGAGCTGGCCAGCAATGGCGCGCTGTACAACGGACCAACCGACAAGGTGCTGCCGCTCGCCCAAAGCGCCTGAGCCCGGCCCCATCGAAATCACAAACCGAATAAGCAGCGGCCCTTTGATTCGTTCCGTCGTCGCAGTCCGGCCCTTACGCTGAAGCCATTCGCTGAGAACCCTTGCTTTGTCTTTGATCTTCAACGCCTACCGCCGAGCCCGCCATGAACGCCACAGATCTGCTGCAATCGCTCACCCGCCCGGCTGCCATGCAGCCGCTGGGCGCGCCTGACCCCCACGGCCCTATCGTGCCCGCGCCCGTTCAACTGGAACCCGTGAACGACACACTGAGCCCGGCCGACGCCCAGCTCGACCTGGACCAGATCGTCACCTCGCTGCGCACCGTGCGCCTGAGCTGGCGCGAAGCCAGCGGCCGCTCGCGCGAACCTGCCGGCCGTGAACTGCCCTCGCCCGACACCGTCGCCCACATCATGGACGACCTCTGCGGCGTGCTGTTCCCGATGCGCCTGGGTCCGCCCGAGCTGCGCCCGCAGGAAGAAGACATCTACGTGCGCCGCACGCTGGGCCAGACGCTGCAGTTCCTGCAAGGCCAGGTGCGGCTGGAGCTGGCGCACGACGCCCGCCTGCTGGACGACGAGCAACGCAACCGCGGCGAGCTGCCCGAACTGGCTCGCCAGGTCGTCAACAACCTGGCGCGCTCGCTACCGGTCATCCGCTCGCTGCTGGACAGCGACGTCGCCGCCGCCTTCCACGGCCAGCCCAGCGCCCGCAATGTCGACGAGATCCTGCTCTGCTGCCCCGGCGTGCGGGCCATGATCCACCACCGCGTGGCCCATCGCCTGCACCGCCTGGGCGCGCGCCTGCTGGCCCGCATGGTGGCCGACCTGGCCCACAGCCGCACCGGCATCGACATCCATCCCGGCGCCACCATCGGCGCCGGCTGCTTCATCGACCACGGCAATGGCGTCGTGATCGGCGAAGGCGTGCGCATCGGTCGCCAGGTGCGCATCCACCAGGCCGTCACGCTGGACG
>NZ_VIDT01000242.1 GCF_006519715.1 Ideonella azotifigens | reverse complement strand
GAGGCCACGCACGACCTGTCGCGCCGCGCCTGCCATGCCCGCTCGCTGCGCGAGCTGTGGCACCTGCGCGCCGAGCTCTACAACCTGATCGCTTTCCACCTGAACCAGACCGAGGCCGACCGCCGGCTGGCGCAGGTGAACCGCCATTTCCCGGCCCGCGCCGCGGGCACGGCCACGAATGTCTTGCAGTCGACTGATCGCCATGCCCAACGCCACAATTCCTGAGCGCCGCGCACCGGCATTTGCCAACACCTTGCCCGGGTCCTCGCTGCTGAGCGAGCTGGACAGCGTGATGCCCAGCGCCTTCGACGCCGAACTGGCGGCCGCCGGCCTGCCGGCCGAACGCGCTGCCCGCATTGCCGCCCGACGCGCCTTCGTCGAGATGAAACACATCTTCATGCGCGCCGTGGCCACCATGAAGGACCGCAAGGGCGAATGGCTGCGCAACCAGGTGCGGCTGGCCAACGAACCGCTGGACCTGTGGCTGCTGCGCGGCCCGGTGCTGGCCGCCCTGCGCCAGACCGACGGCGAAACCCGCGGCCTGCGCGCCGAGCTCTACCGCGGGCTGGACAGCCTGTTCCCGCACGCCCACGGCCACGGCACATCCGCTGCAGCGGCCATCGGTGGCCCGGTCACGCTGCCGCCGCTGAACCTGCCCGAACCCTGGGCCATCCAGGCCATGGACGCGATGCGCAGCCTGGCCGAGCACCAGAAGGCCGCGCGCCGCTGAAGCTGAAGCCGCCGTTCAACCCTCCAGCCGATACACCTGACACAGCTGGTATGGCTTCCGGCTGCTGAAGTAACGTCCTGAGGCCCCACGGCCCGGGCGGAGGCTGCATCACGGTGCAAAATCGCGGGGTGAACATCATCATCCTCGACGACTACCAGGACGCCGTGCGCAAGCTCAACTGCGCATCGGCACTGAATCATCTGCAGGCCAAGGTCTTCACCAACACCGTCAAGGGCCAAGGCCAGTTGTCGGTGCGCCTGCGCGATGCGGAGGTGCTGGTGGCCATCCGCGAACGCACGCAGTTCAACCGCGCCCTGCTGGAGAAGCTGCCCAAGCTGAGGCTGATCTCGCAGACCGGCCGCGTGGGCCCGCACATCGACGTGGACGCCTGCACCCGGCTGGGCATTGCCGTGGCAGAAGGCGTCGGCTCGCCGCATGCGCCGGCCGAGCTGACCTGGGCGCTGATCATGGCCGCCATGCGCAGGCTGCCGCAGTACATCGGCAACCTCAAGCACGGCGCCTGGCAACAATCCGGCCTGAAGTCGGCCTCGATGCCGCCCAACTTCGGCCTGGGCCTGCAGCTGCGCGGCCGCATCCTTGGCGTGTGGGGCTACGGCAAGATCGGCGCGCTGGTGGCCGGCTACGGCAAGGCCTTTGGCATGGACGTGCGCATCTGGGCCAGCGAAGCCAGCCGCGAGCGTGCCCAGGCCGACGGCTGGGCCACGTTCGACAGCCGAGACGCATTGTTCGAGCAGAGCGATGTGCTCAGCGTGCACCTGCGCCTGTCTGACCGCAACCGCCACGGCGTCACGCATGCCGATCTGGCGAAGATGAAACCGACCTCGCTGTTCGTCAACACCTCGCGCGCCGAGCTGGTCGAAGACGCCGCGCTGGTCTCGGCGCTGAACCGCGGCCGGCCCGGCATGGCCGCGGTGGACGTGTTCGAGTCCGAGCCCATCCTGCAGGGCCATCCGCTGCTGCGGCTGGAAAACGCCGTCTGCACGCCGCACATCGGCTACGTGGAGCAGGACAGCTACGAGCTCTATTTCACCGCCGCGTTCGACAACGTCGTCAACTTCGTCGGCGGCACGCCGTCCAACATCGTCAACCCGGACGCGCTGAAGGTCCTGCGCTGAGAGCGGGCCTGGCACGGCTCAGCGCGTGCCTTCGTCCTTGGTGCCGAAGATCTTGTCGCCCGCGTCGCCCAGGCCGGGAATGATGTAGCCCTGCTCGTTGAGGTGGCTGTCGATGGCGGCCGTCCAGCAGCGCACGTCCGGGTGGGCCGCCTCCAGCGCCTTGATGCCCTCGGGCGCGGCCACCAGCACCAGCGCGCGGATGTCCTTGCAGCCGCGGCGCTTGAGCAGGTCGATGGTGGCGATCATCGAGCCGGCCGTCGCCAGCATCGGGTCGACGATCAGCGCAGTACGCTGGTCCAGCGCACCGACGAACTTCTCGAAATAGTGCACCGGCTGCAGCGTTTCGTGGTCCCGCGCCAGGCCAACCACGCTGATCTTGGCGTTCGGCACCATGTCCAGCACGCCGTCCAGCATGCCCAGGCCGGCCCGCAGGATGGGCACCACCGTGACCTTGCGCCCCGCAATCTGCTCGACCTGCGTCGGGCCGCTCCAGCAGTCGATCATCACGTTTTCGAGCGGGAAGTCGGCCGTGGCCTCGTAGGCCAGCAGGCGCGCCAGCTCGCCGGTGATCTCGCGGAACTTCTTGGTCGAGATGTCGGATTCGCGCAGCAGGCCAACCTTGTGGCGGACCAACGGGTGGGGAACGGCGATGACGGGCATGGTGGCGATGCGACGGCGCAGCAAGGAGGATGGCCGGAGTGTAGTGGCGGCACCCGCGGGTAGTCCCCCACATCAAGCCGGCACAAATTCACGCACCGCCAACGCATGCCGCAGCGCCGCAGGCCGATAAGCAACTCAGGCGGCGAAGTCTGGCCGCACCCGAACCCGCTCGACGCGCCACGCGTCGCCCTGCACTGTTCCTGCCGTGACGCTTGCGCATGTCCGATGCCCTGACCCCCGTACCAGCCGGCCCCGCGCTCGACGCGCCACCGGTCACCCTGATGCTGGTGGACGATGAAGCCTCGGTGCTGAGCGCCCTGCGGCGCCTCTTCCGCACCCAGGGCTACCGCATCCTGCAAGCCACCAGCGGGGCAGACGGCCTGGCACTGCTGCAGCAGGAAACCGTGGACCTGGTGATCTCCGACATGCGCATGCCAGAGATGGACGGCGCCCAGTTCCTGGAGAAGGTGCGCGCCCGCTGCCCCGGCACGGTGCGCATCCTGCTGACCGGCTATGCCGACATCAGCGCCACGATTGCCGCGATCAACTGCGGCGAGATCCACCGCTACATCGCCAAGCCCTGGGAAGACCAGGACCTGCTGCTCGTGGTGCGCGAGGCCCTGACCCGGCGTGACCTGGAACAGCAGAACAACCGCCTGCTGGCCCTCACGCAAAGCCAGAACCAGGCCCTGGCCGAACTCAACCAGGGGCTGGAAAACCGCGTCAAGTCCCGCACCGCCGAGATCGAGCAGATCAATGCGATGCTGAACAAGGCCTATGAAGAACTGAACCAGAACTTCATGGTCGCGGTCACCGTCTTCAGCGGCCTGATGGAAATGCGCCAGGACGGCATTGCCGGCCACTCGCGCCGGGTCGCCTCGCTGGCGCGCCGCACCGCTGCCGCCCTGAAGCTCGACGAGCGTTCCCAGCAGGACATCTACCTCGCAGCGCTGCTGCACGACATCGGCAAGATCGGCTTTCCGGACAAGATGCTGGGCAAACCGGTCTCGACCTACTCGCCAGACGAGATGGCGCGCTACCGCAAGCATCCGCGGGACGGTGAAGCCGCGCTGATGCCGCTGGCCCAGTTGCAGACGGTGGGCCGCATCGTGCGCCAGCACCATGAGCGGCTGGACGGCAACGGTTTTCCTGACGGCCTGGCCGGCGACGAAATCCTGATCGGCGCGCGCATCGTCTCGGCCGCCAGCGACTACGACGGCATGGTGCACGGCGGACTGGCAGAAAAGTGCTTCAGCCCGGAGTCCGCGCTGCGAGCCCTGGCCAACGGCGCCGGCACCCGCTACGACCCTCGCGTGGTGGCAGCGCTGGAGCTGGCACTGCAGACCCCCGATGCATCCGAAAGCAACGACATCGCGGTCGAAGCCCCGGACCTCAAGCCCGGCATGGTGCTGGCGCGCGACCTGCTGTCGCCCAAGGGCTCGCTGCTACTGGCCGCCGGCTATGTGTTTGACGCCCGGGTCATCCGCCAGGTGCGCGACTTCGTCAGCAGCGAGGGCCTGAAGCTCGCACTGCGCATCCGCAAGGACTCGCTGCCCAGCGCGCGCGCGTTGACCGGCAACAGCGCCAGCGGCGCGGCCCCCCAGGACAAACAACATGCGTGACGATCTGCGCCCGGTCACGCCCCGCGCCCTGCCCTCCAACGGCCTGCACAGCCTGCTGCCGCTGTTGCTGGACGCCGTCACCGTGCCCACCTATGTGCATGCCGGCGGCCCCATCCTGCACGCCAACCCGGCGATGCTGCGGCTGGCCGGCCATGAACTGGACGCGCTGCGCCGCTTTCACCATTCAGCACTCTGCGACGAAGCCGGCCAGCCGGGCCTGCAGGCCTATGGCGAGGCCTGCCTGAGCCCGGCAGGCGATCCGCCGGCCATGGAGCTGCAGTTGATCACTGCCCACGGCGCGACGCGCCAGGTCGAGATCAACGGTCGCCGCGTGATGTTCGACGGCCAGCCTTGCGTGATCGTCACCTGCCAGGACCTCAGCGACATCCAGCACGTGCAGAGCAGCCTGCTGCAAGTCAGCCAGTTGCTGAACCAGATCATCAACGGCGGCCCGGTCGCGACCTTCGTGGTCGACCGGGACCACCGCGTCACCCACTGGAACAAGGCCTGCGAGCGGCTGACCGGCCGCCTGGCGTGGGAGATGCTGGGCCGCACCGAGTACTGGCGCGCCTTCTACAACCATGAACGCCCGCTGCTGGCCGACATGATCGTCGACGGCGTCAAGCTGAACGAACTCAAGAACCACTACCAGGACGCCGTCAAGCCTTCGCAGGAACTGCAGGATGCCTACGAAGGCGAAACCTTTTTCCCTGCGCTCAAGGAAGGCGAAGAAGGCCGCTGGCTGTTCTTCACCGCGGCACCGCTGCGCGATCCGCAGGGCGAGCTGATCGGTGCGATCGAAACGCTGCAGGACGTGACCCAGCGGCGCAAGGCCGAGGAAGAGCTGACGCGCCACCGCAACCAGCTCGAACAGTTGGTGGAGGAGCGCTCGGCCGAGCTCGGTGGCACGGTGCGCCAGCTGGCCGCCTTCATGGAGAACTCGCCCATCGGCATTCTGCACACCATGGACGGCCGGGTGGTGCACAACAACCAGACCCTGGCCGCGATCTTCGGCCTGCCGGGCGGCTCGGCCGTCGGCATGGCCGGGGCCGACTTCTTCCTCAGCGCCGAGGACCACGACGCCCTGACCCAGCTGGCCAAGCCGCGCCTGGCCCAGGGCCTGCCGGTGCAGCACGAAATGTGGCTGCGCCACAGCAGCGGCTCGGCACTGTGGGTGCAGATGATCGCCTACGTGGCCGACATCCAGGACCTCAGCGCCGGCGCCTGGTGGCTGGTGCAGGACCGCACCGAATTCCGCCGCGCACAAGACGAACTGCAAAGCAACTTCGCCCGCATCCAGGAAACCAACCGCAAGCTCGAAGAAGCGCAGAACCAGCTGCTGCAGTCCGACAAGATGGCCTCGATCGGCCAGCTCGCGGCCGGCGTGGCGCACGAGATCAACAACCCGATCGGCTTCGTCGGCTCGAACCTGAACTCGCTCAAGACCTATGTGCAGGACCTGATGCGCTTGATCGACGGCTACCAGCAGGCCGAGTCGCAAGGCTTTGGCACCGAGACTCGCGCACCCCTGGCCGACATCAAGAAAAGCGTGGAGATGGACTACCTGCGCGAGGACCTGCCGCAGCTGCTCAGCGAAAGCGAGGACGGGCTGGCGCGGGTCAAGAAGATCGTGCAGGACCTGAAGGACTTCTCGCGCGTGGACCAGGCCGATTGGCAGGAGGCCGACCTCAACACCGGCCTGGAATCGACGCTCAACGTGGTCATGCACGAGGTCAAGTACAAGGCCGAGGTGATCAAGCAGCTCACGCCGCTGCCACTGGTGCGCTGCCTGGCCGCACAGCTCAACCAGGTCTTCATGAACCTGATCGTCAATGCCTCGCACGCCATTCAAGGCCGCGGCACCATCACGCTGTCCAGCGGCACCCAGGACGACTGGGTCTGGGTCGAGGTGCGCGACAGCGGCTGCGGCATGAACGAAGAGGTGCAGCGGCGCATCTTCGAGCCCTTCTTCACCACCAAGCCGGTGGGCAAGGGCACCGGCCTGGGCCTGTCGCTGTCGTTCTCCATCGTGCAGCGGCATGGCGGCTCGATCCGCCTGCAATCGGCCCCCGGCCAGGGCAGTGCCTTCCGGGTCTGGATCCCGGTGGCCGGCCCCGCTGCCGAAGGCGGCCTGCTGACCCCGCCAGGAAGCTTCTGATGCGCGCACCGCAAACCTCCCTGCCCGCACCATCGCCACCGGGCCTCGGTCTGTCCGCCGCCAGCGAGCTCGTGCCTCGGCATGCGGTGCAGTTGCTGACCCAGGCCCAGGCCGGGCTGGTGCTGCTTGACGGCGGCAACGTGCGGCTGGCCAATCCCGCGGCGGCGCAAATGTTCGGTTGTGAACCGCAACGGCTCATCGGCCAGCCCTGGCTGCGCTTCATTGCCAAGGCCGACCACCTGCAGGTGCTGGCGCAAAGGCAACGCCGCCTGGAAGGCGAGCCCGGCAAGGCCTATGACGTGCGTTGCGTGCGCCCGGACGGCAGCGAGTTCGACGGCAGGGTGTGCGGCCAGCTGGTCGACATCGACGGCCGGCCGGCCAACCTGCTGACCTTGTTCGACGTCAGCGAGCAGAAGGCGGCGCTGCGGCGAGCCGAATGGCATGCCGAGATGCTGGCCCGCAGCGAGGCCTTGTGCCGCAGCGGCTCGTTCGAGCTGGCATGGCCCAGCGGCCAGGTGATCAGCTCCAGCGGTTTGCGCATGCTGGTCGGCGAGGCCACGCCCGCGGCCGGGCCGGAGTTGATCGACGCCCTGCCCTGGGTGCCCGCCGACGAGCGCAGCCTGGTGGCCACGATCTGGCGCCATGCAGTGCTCGATGAACCGTTCGAATTCCAGCACCGCGTGCTGTGCGCAGACGGCCAACTGCTGACCGTGCTGCACCGCGGGGTGCTGCACCGGGCCAAGGATGGGCATGTGGGCCAGCACGGCATCGCCATCCTGCAGGACATCACGCAGCAGCGCCAGGCCGAGCACCGCATCCACGAGCTGGCCAACTTCGACGAAGTCACCGGCCTGCCGAACCGCACGAATTTCCTCGGCCAGATCGATGCCCATGCCCAGGCCGCACTTCGCGAGGAATGCGGCCTCACGCTGCATGTGATCGAGGTCCCGCGCATCGTCGAGCTGAAGGCCAGCATGGGCTTTGGCGCAGGCGACACGCTGGCCATGGCCATCGCCGCACGGCTGCGCCAGTTTTCCGACGAGCGCGAGGCCGTGGCCCACCTGGGCGACAGCGAGTTCGCGCTGCTGCAGCGGCACGAGGGGCCGCATGAGGTGGAAGCCGCCCGGGCCCGTGCGCAGGCGCTGCAGACCTGCCTGCAGCAGCCCGTGCTGCTGGGTGCCACCGATGTCTTCCCGCTGTGCCTGATCGGCAT
>NZ_VIDT01000241.1 GCF_006519715.1 Ideonella azotifigens | reverse complement strand
CTGAAGGCGCTGGAGCGCGCGCAGGTGCCCATCGATGCGATTGCCGGCACCTCGATGGGCGCGGTGGTCGGCGGGCTGTATGCCAGCGGCATGCCGGCGGACACCATCGAAGCCGAATTCAACAAGGTCAACTGGAGCCGGCTGTTCGCCCAGCGCGTGGGCCGCCAGCAGCTCTCCCAGCGGCGCAAGGAAGAGGACTTCGACCTCTCGACTGCCATCGAGCTGGGCTACCGCGACGGAGAGTTCCGTGCGCCGCAAGGCGCCGTCTCCAGCCGCGGCCTGGAAACCCTGCTGCGCCGCTACACCTTGCCGGTGCGCGCGGTGCAGGACTTCGACCAGCTGCCGATCCCGTTCCGCGCGGTCGCCACCGACATGGAAACCGGCGCGCTGGTCATCCTGGACCAGGGCGACCTGGCGATGGCGCTGCGCGCCAGCATGAGCGTGCCCGGCCTGTTCCCGCCCAGCGAGGTGGAAGGCCGCGTGCTGGGCGATGGCGGCCTGGTCAACAACCTGCCGGTCGACGTGGTGCGGGCGATGGGCGTGGACGTGGTGATCGCCGTCAACATCGGCACGCCGCTGGCCGGCCGCGAAACGCTGAACTCGGCCATCGGCCTGACGGCGCAGATGATCAACATCCTGACCGAGCAGAACGTGCACCGCAGCCTGGCCACGCTGGGCAAGCAGGACCTGCTGATCGCGCCGGACCTGGGCAAACTGAGCTCGGGCGACTTCGACAGCGCCAAGGCGCTGATCACGCTGGGCGACGGCGCCACCGAAGCGCTGGCCGAACCGCTGCGGGCCCTCGCGCTGACGGCCGAACAATATGCCGACTGGCGCGCGCACCGCAGCCCCGCTGCGCAGCCGCCCAGCACCCTGCAGTTCGTCGCCTTCGAAGGCACCACCGCCACCAACCCGCAGCGCCTTGAGCCCCAGCTCCAGTCGCACCAGGGCGAGGCCTTCGACCCGCAAAAGGCCGAGGCCGACACCCAGTACCTGGCCGCCAGCGGCGACTATGTGCGCGCCGACTACCGGCTGGTGCACAGCAACGAGCGCGGCGACGGCCTGGTCTTCGACCTCGAAGACAAGCCCTGGGGCCCGAACTACCTGAACATCGGCCTGGACCTGTCGACCGACTTCGATGGCCGCAGCGCCTTCAACGTCAAGGTCAGCCACAACCGCCACTGGCTGACCGACAACGGCACCGAATGGCGCAACCGGCTGCAGATCGGCGAGGTGCCACAGGTGTCCACCGAGCTGTACCACCCACTGAAATGGACGCTGGGCCTGTCGAACGACTGGTTCGTGGCCGCCTCGGCCAGCGCCGAGCGCCGCAACCTCTCGCTGTTCGAGGACAACGGCGGCGAGAAGATCGGCGAAGTGCAGCGTTCGGTGGCGCGCGCCGGGCTGGACCTGGGCCAGCCCTGGGGCAGCCTGGGCGAGTTGCGCTTCGGGCTGGACTACCGCGCAGGCCGCAACCAGCTGCTGCTGCGCAACGACCTGGCCGACACGCTCTACACACCCCAGGCCTGGCAGGAAGCCGGCCTGCGGCTGCGGGTGGTGATGGACCAGCTGGACTTCGCCAACTTCCCGCAGCGCGGCTACCGCGCCGAGGCCGAGGCCTTTGTTGGCAAGCGGCATGACGACGGCACGCGCAAGCTGCTGCGCCTGGAAACCCAGGCCACCACGGCCAGCACCTGGGGTAACCAGACGCTGAACCTGCACCTGATGGCGCGCGGCTCGAACGAGGACCGGCTGTCGCCGGTTGGCCGCTATTCGCTGGGCGGCTTCCAGCAGCTCTCGGGCTACCAGGTCGGCCAGCTGACCGGCAACGTGGTGCTGCTCGGCCGGCTGGGCTGGTACATGCGGCTGGCCGAAACGCCGGTGTTCGCCCGCGGATTTTTCGTCGGCGCCTCGCTGGAAACCGGCAATGCCTGGCTGGACACCCACGAGATGCGCAAAGGCGGCCTGCGTCAGGGCGGCAGCCTGTACCTTGGTGCCGACACCGGCCTGGGGCCGATGTACCTGGGCCTCACCTGGGCGCCACGCGGCGAGGCCGGCCTGGTGCTGTTCGTCGGCCGGCCCTAGACATGGACCACCCGCCTAGCGGGTCGCGCAGCCGCCTTGGTGCGGCCCGGCGCCGGCTGCTTGGCTCAGGCCTCGTCGGACGGCGGTGCCGGTTCGGCGGTCGTTTCGGCTGCGGTGCTGGATGCATCGGTCTTGTCAACGGCATCCGCATCGCCCACCGGATGCATCCAGCCGTGCAGCGTCTCGGCCAGATCGTGCAGGCCGATGTGCTTGGGCGCCGAGAACAGCAGGATGCCGACGTCCGACGCGTCGGTCACGACCGAGGCCAGCGCGTCCTGCACCTTGGCCAGCGAAGCCTGCTGCTCCTTGCGGTTGAGCTTGTCGGCCTTGGTCAGGACCACCAGCAGCTTCACCGCACCGTTCACGACACGCGGCGAGATGAAATTCAGCAGCCTTTCGTCCAGCGGCGTCAGCCCCAGCCGGCTGTCGACCAGCAGCACCACGCCGGTCAGGTTCCGTCGCACCTCCAGGTAGTCGGCCATCACCCGCTGCCAGCGGACCTTGGCCTCCCGGTTCACCGTTGCGTAGCCGTAGCCTGGCAAGTCGGCCAGGTAGGCGTCGGGTTCGTCCTTGGGGCCGAGCGCAAACAGGTTGATGTGCTGGGTACGGCCCGGGGTTTTGGATGCGAAGGCCAATTGCCGTCGCTGTGCCAGCGCGTTGATCGAGGTCGACTTGCCGGCATTGCTGCGGCCGACGAAGGCGATTTCGCCCAGGTCGCCCTGCGGCAACTGGTCAAGCTGGCTGGCGGTGGTCAGGAAGCGGGCGCTGTGGGCCCATGCCAGTGCAGCGAGGGCTTCCGCACTGGGCGGCTTCGCGTCTTTGCGGAGGGAAGCAGTCATGGAGCATTGTAAGATTCATTGGTTTTGTTGCCGGGCGTCATGCCTGGAACCTGCACGAAGAATCAAAATCCGAGACAACCCAAACCCGAGGCCCTTTCCGATGAAGACTTCCGTCGCCGTCGCCAGCTCCGTCGTGCTCGCCGCCTTGCTCGCGGCCCCTGCGTTCGCTGCTGAGGCCAGTGCGGCACCAGCCAAGATCGATCTGGTGCGAGGCTCGGAAATCTCGTCCACGGTTTGCGCCGCCTGCCACACGGCAGACGGGTCGCGCGGCAGCCCCGCGAATCCGATCCTGCAGGGCCAGCATGCCGACTACCTCTACAAGCAGCTGACCGAGTTCAAGGCCGGCAAGCGGCCCAGCGCGGTGATGAACGGCATGGCCGCCACGCTCAGCGAGTCGGACATGCGCAACGTCGCCGCGTTCTACGCCGGCAAGACCGCCAAGCCAGGCGCCGCGAAGAATCCGGACACGGTCCAACTGGGCCAGAAGATCTACCGCGGCGGCATTGCCGAGAAGAACGTGCCCGCCTGTGCCGGCTGCCACAGCCCGAATGGCGCCGGCATCCCGGCCCAATACCCCCGCCTGGCCGGCCAGCATGCCGACTATGTCGAAATCCAGATGAACAACTTCCGCAGCGGCGCGCGGCCCAACAGCGTGCCGATGGCCGGCGTGGCCTCTCGAATGAGCGACAAGGAAATCAAGGCCGTGTCAGACTACATCGCCGGCCTGCGCTGAAGCCGGGCCCCAGGCGCGAGCAGACCCGCACGCGCCGGCCCGCAACGACCCCGTCGCCCGGGCCGGTCCATGACCGGCCCTTTTCACATCGGCGAGCCAGACCTCTTTCGCAGCACCTTTCCCGATGAACGCCACCGTTCCCTCTCCCGACGCTGCCAACAGCCGCTTCGCCACCACGCGCCGCGAAACGCTGGCTCTGCTGGCCTCGATGCGCTTTGCCATCACCTTGCTGTGCGTGATCTGCATTGCCTCGGTCATTGGCACCGTGGTCAAGCAGGGCGAGCAGCTGCCGGACTATGTCAACAAGTTCGGTCCCTTCTGGGCCGAGCTGTTCGGCCATGTCAGCCTGTTCACCGTCTACAGCGCGCCCTGGTTCCTGCTGATCCTGGCCTTCCTGGTCACCTCCACCAGCCTGTGCATCGCGCGCAACGCACCCAAGATCCTGGCCGACCTGCGCAGCTTCAAGGAAGGCGTGCGCGAGCAGTCGCTCAAAGCCTTCCATCACAAGGCCGAAGGCGGCATCGCGCTGCAAGGCCAGGCAGCGCTGGACCATGTGTCGGCCGTGCTGGCCCGCCACGGCTGGCAGGCCAAGGCCCAGGTGCGTGCCGGCGGCACCATGGTCGCGGCGCGCAAGGGCCGGGTCAACAAGCTGGGCTACCTGTCGGCCCATTCGGCCATCGTGCTGATCTGCCTGGGTGGCCTTTTCGACGGTGACCTGGTGGTCAAGGCGCAGATGGCGCTGACCGGCAAAAGCACCTTCGAAGGCGGTGGGCTGATCCGCGACGTGCCGCCCGAGCACCGCTTGCCCGCCGGCAACCCGACCTTCCGCGGCAACCTGATGGTGCCCGAGGGCGCACGCAGCGGCACCGCCATCCTGCAGATGCCGGACGGCATCGTGCTGCAGGACCTGGACTTCGACGTCGAGCTCAAGCGCTTCATGGTCGAGTACTACGAGACCGGCATGCCGCGGCTGTTCGCCAGCCAGATCGTGCTGCACGACCACGACGGCAGCCCGCCGGTCGAGGCCACGGTCAAGGTCAACGAACCCGTCACCCACCACGGCGTGGCGATCTACCAGAGCAGTTTCGAGGACGGAGGCTCGACGCTGAAGCTCAAGGCCTTGCCGCTGCAGGCCGGCGGCCAGCCCTTCGAGATCAACACCCGCGTCGGCGACAGCGTGCCGCTGCAGCAGGGCAAGTCCCCGCTGACGCTGGAAGTCACCGGGCTGCGCGTCATCAACGTCGAAAACCTCGGCGCCGCAGAAGGTGCCGGCACTGATGTGCGCAAGGTTGACCTGGGCAGCACCTTGAACAAGCATCTGGGCAGTGGCGTCAGCCCCGACAAGGCCAAGCAGCTGCACAACGTCGGCCCGTCCATCACCTACAAGCTGCGCGACGCCAGCGGCCAGGCACGCGAGTTCAGCAACTACATGGTGCCCATCGAGCTGGACGGCCAGCGGGTGTTTGTCGTCGGCGTGCGCGACACGCCGGCCGACAGTTTCCGCTACCTGCGCCTGCCGGTCGACGAACAAGGCAGCCTGGACGGCTGGCTGCGGCTGCGCCAGGCGCTGGGCGACACGGCATTGCGCGAACAGGCGGCAAGCCGCTACGCCAGGCAGGCCGCACCGGCCGACAAGCCCGAAATGATCGAGCAGCTGCGCGTGACCAGCGCACGCGCGCTGGCCCTGTTCGCTGGCGTAGAGCCCGCCAGCAAGAAGAGCACACCCGGCGCCCAGCCCAGCGCCGGCTTGGTCGCGCTGAGCCAGTTCATTGACGACAGCGTGCCCCAGGCCGAGCGCGCCCGCGTGGCCGACGTGCTGCTGCGCATCCTCAACAGCGCGCTGTACGAACTCAACGACATCGCCCGCGAACAGGCAGGCTTGAAACCGCTGGGCAGCGAAGCGGCGGCACAAAGCTTCATGGCCCTGGCCGTCATCTCGCTGTCCGACAGCTTTTTCTACCCGGCCCCGGTGCTGCTGGAGCTGCAGGACTTCCAGCAGCGCCAGGCCAGCGTGTTCCAGGTCGCCCGCGCACCCGGCAAGACCCTTGTCTACCTCGGCGCAGTCTTGCTGATCATCGGCGTGTTTGCGATGCTCTACGTGCGCGAACGCCGGCTCTGGGTCTGGCTGCACGGCGCTGGCGAAGCCAACCCTGGCAGCCGCATGCTGATTGCCCTGTCCACGCCAAGGCGCACACTGGACGTGGATGCAGAATTCACTGCCTTGCGCCAGGACTTGCTCGGCGCATCCGCCGCCGCCGAACCCGCTGTCATTGGAGACACGCCATGAACACCACCACGACCGGCAATGCGCCCCTGGCGTCGCTGCCCATGGGCAAGTCCGGCTGGCTCGCCGGCCGCAGCTTGCTGGACTGGCTCTATGCGCTGCTGGTGCTGGGCGGCGCAGGCTATGCGTTCCAGCGCTACGGCGCGTCAATGGACGGCTACGAACGTGGCATCCTGGCTGGCGCCACACCGGCGCTGATCGCGCTGGGCTGGTTCTGGCGCCCGCTGCGCGCGCTGGCGCTGGCCGTGGGCCTGGCCAGCCTGCTGGCCATCTCGCTCTACAACCGCCACACCGACGGCTTCGGCGCCGACCTGGCCGCCGCCGACCAAGTCTTCTGGCTCAAGTATTTCCTCTCCAGCCAGAGCGCCATCCTGTGGATGAGCGTGCTCTTTTTCATGAGCACGATCTTCTACTGGCTGGGCTTCCTGGGCAAGGCAGAAGGCGGCAACGCCGTGGGCCAGCGCATCGGCTCCGGCCTGGCCTGGGCCGCTGTCTTCATGGCCTTGACCGGCACCATGGTGCGCTGGTTCGAGAGCCACCAGATCGGCCCGGACATCGGCCACATCCCGGTGAGCAACCTGTACGAAGTCTTCGTGCTGTTCTGCTGGCTGACCACGCTGTTCTACCTCTACTTCGAAGCCCACTACAAGCTGCACGCCCAGGTGCGCGCGCTGGGTGGCTTCGTGATGCTGGTGGTGAGTGCCGCGGTCGGCTTCCTGCTCTGGTACACGGTGGCGCGCGAAGCGCAGGAAATCCAGCCGCTGGTGCCCGCGCTGCAAAGCTGGTGGATGAAGCTGCACGTGCCGGCCAACTTCATCGGCTACGGCACCTTCTCGCTGTCGGCCATGGTGGCCCTGGCCTGCGTGCTGAAGGAAGCCAGCGCCAAGGCTTTGTGGCTTGGCCTGGTGGCGCTGCCGGCTGCGGTGCTGGTGCTGGTCGCCGGCTACGCGGTGGGCGGCAGTGACCCGGCCGCAGCCGGCGCCGCCGCCAAGGCGGCACGCTTGATCGGCGGCACCGGCCTGTTCTTCGCCATCATGGTCGCACTGCGCCGGCCCATCAACGCCCGCACGCCCAGCGTGCTGCTGATGGACGACCTGATGTACAAGGCCATCGCAGTCGGCTTCGCGTTTTTCACCATTGCAACCGTGCTGGGCGCCTTCTGGGCCGCAGAAGCCTGGGGCGGCTACTGGAGCTGGGACCCGAAGGAAACCTGGGCCCTGATCGTCTGGCTGAACTACGCCGCCTGGCTGCACATGCGGCTGATGAAGGGCCTGCGCGGCGCCGGCTCGGCCTGGTGGGCGCTGGGCGGCCTGGTCGTCACGACCTTCGCCTTCCTCGGCGTGAACATGTTCCTCAGCGGCCTGCACTCCTACGGAGAGTTGTGAACGTGGCGACTGGCTGAGGGGAACCACCCGCCCGCAGCACGATCCATCCGAAAGCTGTAAGGTCCGGCGCAGTCATCCCGACTGATGCTGACCTCGCACTCGCTTTCGGAAGTTCGCCATGCCCTTGATCCGTACCCGCGGCCCGCACGACCCGCTGCCCTCGGAAATCACCTCTCCCGAGCTCTACCACTCGCGC
>NZ_VIDT01000240.1 GCF_006519715.1 Ideonella azotifigens | reverse complement strand
CAAGCCCCGGCCCAGGCCGCTGCCAGCCCCGGTGCCGGAGGCCGAGCCCAGTTTCTTCGAGTCGCTGACCGGCAATCCGTTTGTGCTGCCAGGTGCTGTCGGCCTGGTGGCTTTGCTGGCCGGCCTGGGCGTGATGCGCCTGCGCCGCCGCAACAGCGACCAGGGCAGCGAGACCTCGTTTGTCGAAAGCAAGCTGCAGCCCGATTCGTTCTTCGGCGCCAGCGGCGGCCAGCGCGTGGACACCCGCGACGGCACCAGTTCCTCGTCCTCTTCGTTGAGCTACTCGCTGAGCCAGCTGGACGCCATCGGCGACGTGGACCCGGTCGCCGAGGCCGATGTCTACCTGGCCTATGGCCGCGACCTGCAGGCCGAGGAAATCCTCAAGGAAGCGCTGCGCACCGACCCAGGACGCGTGGCCATCCGCAGCAAGATGCTGGAGGTCTACGCCAAGCGCGCTGACGCCAAGAGCTTCGAGATCCAGGCCCGCCAGCTGCTGGAAATGACCGGCGGCCTGGGAGAGGACTGGGAGAAGGCGCAGGAGCTGGGCCGCTCGATCGACCCGAACAACGCGCTCTACCAGCCGTCTGGCCCGATTGACGAGGTCGACATTGACACCTCGTCCGACGCGCCACCGGACCTGCGTGAAGACCCGGTCCCTGCGCCTTACCAGCCGCCAGTCGCACCGGCGCCGGTCTACGCCGCGCCAGAGCCGCTGCCTGCGTTCGACGAACTGCCGCCACATCCGGACGCGCTGACGCCGGACGGCCGGGTTTCGACCTACGACCTGGACATTGACCTGGACGCGGCTTCCTCGCTGACCGGCCTGGAGAGCACCCGTCCGCTGACGACCGTGGGCGGCAATGTCACCGAGCTGCCACCGCTGCAGGACGAACTGGGCGGCAAGCTTGACGCTTTGGACATGCCCGAAGTGCTGCCCACCGGCATGGAGCCGCTGCCCGACCTGTCGGACCTGCAGCCGCCCGCGCCACCTGCTGCGCCGGCACCTGACTCCGGTTCGGTGGAGTTCGATTTCGGCGACCTGTCGCTGGACCTGAACGAGCCGACGACGGCCTCTGGCACTTCGGCCGACCTCAGCGCCGACCTCGAGCCCGAGACCGAATCCGGCGACACGACGCCGTCGATGTCGTTCGATCTGGAGCCAGAAGATGGTGACCCGCTGCAGCGCAAGATCGAGCTGGCCGATGAGTTCCGCCGCATCGGCGACGTTGAAGGCGCACGCGACCTGCTCGAGGAAGTGCTGAGCAAGGGCAGTGCTGCATTGCGCGCCCGCGCCCAGTCCATGCTGGATGAGCTTGGCTGACAGCGTGCCGGCTGGTGAGGCGGCCGACTCGCCGCCCGCCAGCCTGGCGACGGCGGCGATGTTGCCGCCTGCGCTGGACGAGGCTCCCTCGCAGCGCATGGCCCTTGGCATTGCCTACCGTGGCGATGCCTACCACGGCTGGCAGAGCCAGCCCAGTGGCCGCACGGTGCAGGACAAGCTGGAGACGGCACTGGCCAAGTTCGCCGCGCAGCCCGTGACCACGTTGTGCGCCGGCCGCACCGACACCGGCGTGCACGGCCTGAACCAGGTCGTGCACTTCGACACCCCGCTGCAGCGCGAGCTGTTCTCGTGGGTGCGCGGCACCAACCGCTACCTGCCGCCTGACATTTCCGTGCAGTGGGCCCGGCCGGTACCGGCCAACTTCCATGCCCGCAACAGCGCGCGCGGCAGGCGCTATCGCTACCTGTTGCTGGAATCGGCCGTGCGGCCGGCCATCGAGCAGGGCGGCTGCGGCTGGATCTTCCGTCCGCTGGACGGTGACGCGATGCGCGACGGCGCTGCCCGTCTGCTGGGGGAGCACGACTTCAGCTCGTTCCGCTCGTCCGAATGCCAGGCCTTGTCGCCGATCAAGCTGATGCGGCAGATCGACATCGGCCGCCGAGGCGCCTATTGGCGCTTTGACTTCGAGGCCTCGGCCTTCCTGCACCACATGGTGCGCAACATCATGGGTTGCCTGATCGCCATCGGCACTGGCTCACGCGCGCCTGGCTGGATGGACGAGGTGCTGGCCGCGCGCTCACGCGACGCCGCCGCGCCGACCTTCGCGCCGCAAGGGCTGTATTTCGTCGGCCCGGTCTACGATGCCGACCTGCAGTTGCCGAACCACACGCACGCGATGGACTGGTTGCCATGACCCGAATCAAGATCTGCGGCCTGACCCGCGAAGCCGACGTCGACGACGCGGTGGCGGCCGGTGCCGATGCTGTTGGCCTGGTGCTGTATGCAAAGAGCCCGCGTGCCGTCACCGCCGCTCGGGCCGGCGAACTGGCGCGGCGGCTGCCGCCTTTTGTTACCCCGGTGCTGTTGTTCGTCAACGCCAGCGCCCAGGAGGTGAGGGCGGGGCTGGAAGAGGTGCCGATGGCGCTGCTGCAGTTCCATGGCGACGAGCTGGCGGATGACTGCGCCAGTTTCGGGCGTCCCTTCCTGCGCGCCGCGCGCATGGCACCCGGTTTCGATTTGCTAGACTTCGCAGCTCGCCACCCGCAGGCTGCGGCCTTGTTGCTCGACGCCCACGTCGAGGGCTACGGGGGCGGTGGAAAGGCATTTGATTGGTCGCTCATTCCCGCAAACGTGCCCCGTCCGCTCGTTTTGTCTGGTGGGTTGAATCCTGCAAACGTGATCGATGGGATCTTGCACGTCCGGCCCTGGGCCGTTGACGTCAGCTCCGGTGTGGAAGCCGCCAAAGGCATCAAGGATGCCGCGCTGATGCACCGGTTCTGCGAGGCTGTGCGCGAAGCTGATGCCCGCATGGCCGACGCGATCTCCTGATCCCAAAGGTTTTTCCATGTTTGCCTATCAACAGCCCGATGCGGCTGGCCATTTCGGCCCCTATGGAGGGCGGTTTGTTTCCGAGACGCTGGTGCACGCGCTCGACGAACTGCAGGCCGCCTACGAGCACTACCGCCACGATCCTGAATTCATCGCCGAATTCAACAGCGAACTGGCCCATTTCGTCGGCCGGCCCAGCCCGATCTACCACGCCGCCCGCATGTCGCGCGAGATCGGCGGCGCGCAGATCTTCCTCAAGCGCGAAGACTTGAACCACACCGGCGCGCACAAGATCAACAACACCATCGGCCAGGCCCTGCTGGCCCGCCGCATGGGCAAGCCGCGTGTCATCGCCGAGACCGGCGCCGGCCAGCATGGCGTGGCCACCGCCACGATCTGCGCCCGCTACGGCATGGAATGTGTCGTCTACATGGGATCGGAAGACGTCAAGCGGCAAAGCCCGAACGTGTTCCGCATGCATTTGCTGGGCGCCAAGGTCGTGCCGGTCGAGTCCGGCAGCAAGACGCTGAAGGATGCGCTCAACGAAGCGCTGCGCGACTGGGTCACCAACGTCGAGAACACCTTCTACATCATCGGCACCGTGGCCGGCCCGGCGCCTTACCCGGCGATGGTGCGCGACTTTCAGCGGGTGATCGGCGATGAATGCCTGGTGCAGATGCCCGAGATGGCCGGCCGCCAGCCGGACGCGGTGATCGCCTGCGTGGGCGGCGGCAGCAATGCGATGGGCATCTTCTACCCCTACATCCCGCACGAGGGCGTGCGCCTGATCGGCGTCGAGGCCGCCGGCCTGGGGCTAGCCAGCGGCAAGCATGCCGCCAGCATCTCGGCCGGTTCGCCCGGCGTGCTGCACGGCAACCGCACCTACCTGCTGCAGGACGACAATGGCCAGATCATCGAGACCCATTCGGTCTCGGCCGGTCTGGACTACCCTGGCGTCGGCCCCGAGCATGCCTGGCTGCACGACATCGGCCGGGCCGAATATGTCGGCATCACCGACGAAGAAGCGCTCGCCGCCTTCCACCGCCTGTGCCGCACCGAAGGCATCATCCCGGCGCTGGAATCGTCCCATGCGGTGGCCTACGCGATGAAGCTGGCGGCAACGATGCGCCCTGATCAGAACCTGCTGGTGAACCTCTCCGGCCGGGGCGACAAGGACATCAACACCGTCGCCAGCCTGGCCGGGATGGAGGGCCTGTCATGAGCCGCATTGCAGCCACCTTTGACGCGCTGAAGCGTGACGGGCGCAAGGCCTTGATTCCCTACGTCACCGCGGGCGATCCGGCGGCAGACGCGACGGTCGAGATCATGCTGGCGCTGGCCGAAGGCGGTGCCGACGTGATCGAGCTCGGCGTGCCGTTTTCCGACCCGATGGCCGACGGTCCGGTGATCCAGAAAGCCTCCGAGCGCGCGCTGGCGCGTGGCATCGGCACGGTGCAGGTGCTGGCGATGGTGCGGACTTTCCGCATCCGCAACCAGCACACGTCGGTGGTGCTGATGGGCTATGCGAACCCGGTCGAGCGCTACGACCAGAAGCACGGCGCGCAGGCCTTCGTGAAGGACGCGGCCGAGGCCGGCGTGGACGGCGTGTTGATCGTCGACTATCCGCCGGAAGAGTGCGAGGACTTCGCCGCGCTGCTGAAGGCGCATGGCCTGGACCTGATCTTCCTGTTGGCGCCTACCTCGACCGAGGCGCGCATGGCGCAGGTCGGCCGCATTGCCACCGGCTACGTCTACTATGTCTCGCTGAAGGGCGTGACCGGTTCCGGCAACCTGGACACCGCTGCGGTGGCCGAGGTGGTGCCGCGCATCCGCCAGCACGTCAAAGTGCCGGTGGGCGTGGGTTTTGGCATCCGCGACGCGGCCTCTGCGCAGGCCGTGGGACGGGTGGCGGACGGCGTGGTGATAGGCTCTCGCCTGATCCAGCTGCTCGAAACCCAGGCGCACGACTTGCTTGCACCCACGGCTCGGCAGTTCATGGCGGAGATCCGTCATGCGCTGGATGCGCTAGATCCGTTGTAAAGTCGAATTGAACGTTGAGGAGCTTTGATCCATGAGCTGGCTTGAGAAACTGCTGCCCCCGAAAATCCAGCACACCGACCCGAGCGAGCGCCGCTCGGTTCCGGAAGGCCTGTGGATCAAATGCCCCTCCTGCGAGTCGGTGCTGTACAAGACCGACCTGGAGCAGAACCTGAACGTCTGCCCCAAGTGCAGCCACCATCACCGCATTGGTGCCCGTGCCCGGCTGGATGCCTTCCTGGACGCCGAGGGCCGCTACGAGATCGGCCACGAAGTGCTGCCGGTCGATGCGCTGAAGTTCAAGGACAGCAAGAAGTACCCCGAGCGGTTGAAGGCCGCGATGGAAGCCACCGGCGAGACCGATGCGCTGATCGTCATGGGCGGCTCGGTGATGAGCGTGCCGGCGGTGGTCGCCTGCTTCGAGTTCGATTTCATGGGCGGCTCGATGGGTTCGGTCGTCGGCGAGCGTTTCGTGCGCGGCGTCGAAACCGCCATCGAGCAGAAGGTGCCGTTCATCAGCTACACGGCCACCGGCGGCGCGCGCATGCAGGAAGGCTTGTTCAGCCTGCTGCAGATGGCCAAGACCAATGCTTCGCTGACGCGGCTGGCCAAAGCCAAGCTGCCCTACATCAGTGTGTTGACCGATCCGACCATGGGCGGCGTTTCCGCCAGCTTCGCCTTTGTGGGCGACGTGGTGATCGCCGAGCCCAAGGCCTTGATCGGCTTTGCCGGCCCGCGCGTGATCGAGAACACCGTGCGTGAAAAGCTGCCTGAAGGCTTCCAGCGCGCCGAGTTCCTGATGCAAAAGGGTGCGGTGGACATGATCGTCGACCGCCGCCAGTTGCGCCAGACCATCGCCCACCAGCTGGCGATGCTGCAACGCCAGAACGCTGACGCAGTGGCCTGACCCGGCTTCGGACCGACCCAGCTTTAACCTTTCTCTCCCTTCGCCCCGGCCCGCCATCAGGCGCGCCGGGGCGTTTTCATCGGCACTTCGCTTCATGAACCTGGACGACTGGCTGGCGCACTGCGAGCGCCTGCATCCCAAGACGATCGACATGACGCTGGAGCGCACGCGCACCGTGCGCGAGCGCCTGGGCCTGCAATTCAAGGTGCCGCTGATCTCGGTCGCCGGCACCAACGGCAAGGGCTCGACCTGCGCGATGCTGGACAGCATTGCCCGCGCCGCCGGCTACCGCGTCGGCCTGTACAGCAAGCCGCACCTGGTGCACTTCGAGGAGCGCTGCCGCATCAATGGCGAGCAGGTGGCCGACGCCGCGCTGGTGCCGCACTTCGAGGCGGTCGAGGCCGCGCGTGGTGACATCTCGCTGACCTACTTCGAGTTCACCACGCTGGCAATCGCCCGCGCGCTGGCCGAAGCCGACCTGGACCTGGTGATCCTGGAAGTTGGCCTGGGCGGGCGGCTGGATGCGGTCAACGCGTTTGATGCCGACTGCGCGGTCATCACCAGCATCGACATCGACCATGTCGAGTACCTGGGTCCTGACCGCGAAAGCATCGGCCGCGAGAAGGCCGGCATCCTGCGCGCCGGCCGGCCAGCCATCGTGTCCGACCCGGTGCCACCGGCCAGCGTGATCGCTGCCGCCGAAGCCCTGGGCGCCGACCTGTGGCTGGCGGGGCGTGACTTCAACCAGTTCGGTGACCGCCAGCAATGGGCCTGGAGCGGTCGTGGCCGGCGGTATCACAGCTTGGCGTACCCGGCGCTGCGCGGCGCGAACCAGTTGCTGAATGCCGCAGGTGCATTGGCGGCGCTGGAGTCTCTGCGTGATCGCGTGCCCATCACCGCGCAGGCGGTGCGGCTGGGCCTGTCCACGGTTGAACTGCCGGGCCGCTTCCAGATCGTGCCGGGCCAGCCCACGCTGGTGCTGGACGTGGCGCACAACGCGCAATCGGTCGCCGCGCTGGCGCTGAACCTGGACCAGATGGGCTTTTCGCCCTGCACGCACGCGGTATTGGGCGCGATGCACGACAAGGATCTGGACGCGCTGGTGGCGCGCATGGCCACGCTGGTCGACCGCTGGTACCTGTGCGACCTGCCCGTGGCACGCGGCGCCACGGCTGCGCAACTGGCCGAAGTGGTGGCGCGCCTGGCACCCAAGGCGCAGGCGCAGCAGCACGCCAGTCCCAAGGCCGCACTGGCCGCAGCCGTGGCTGGCGCAGACCCGGCTGATAGAATCGTGGTCTTCGGCTCGTTTCAAACCGTGGGCGGCGTGCTGAAGGATGGTCTGCCTCGGCTGGGCGCGCCTCATCAGGCGTGAGCGAGGCCAGGCAAGCGGGCCTTATCCTTCCAGCCTGCCGCCTGCCCGGTCATCACGCATGGGTTTGCTGTCCAAGTTCAAGTTCGGTTCTTCCAAGACAGCGGCCAAGGCAAGCCCTTCGGCCGCAGTCGACCCCGCCGAGTTGGTGCGTGAGGTGCGCAACCGGGCGCGTCGGCGCCTGATTGGCGCGGCAATGCTGCTGGTCATCGGCATCATCGGCTTCCCACTGCTGTTCGAGACCCAGCCCCGGCCGATCCCGGTCGACATCCCCATCGAAATCCCCGCGCGCGACACCGTGCCGTCGCTGCTGCCCAGCGGTGCGCGCCAGGCCAGGCCCGATCCCGCGCTGCAACCGCCGCCAGAAGAGGCGCCGGCTGGCAGC
>NZ_VIDT01000024.1 GCF_006519715.1 Ideonella azotifigens | reverse complement strand
CGGCGCGAGGGCCGCGAACTGTACGCGCTGGGCGGCAACCCGTCTGCCGCCACCTATGCCGGCATTCCGGTCAACCGCCGCGTGATGATGGCCTACACGCTCTCGGGCCTGTTCGCCGGCATCAGCGGCCTGTTGTGGGTGGGCCGCTATTCCATCGCCTTCACCGAGCTGGCCGCAGGCTACGAGCTCACTGTCATCGCCGCCTGCGTGATCGGCGGCGTGAGCATTGCCGGCGGCATTGGCAGCGTGACCGGCGCGGTGCTGGGCGTGCTGTTCATTGGCGTGGTCAACGGCGCGCTGCCGGTGATCCAGGTCTCTCCCTTCTGGCAGCAGGCGATTGCCGGCGCCGTCATCCTGTTCTCGGTGGCGCTGAACGCGCGCAGCCAGGCCAGGGGCGGCCGGCAGATCCTCGAAACCAGGCACATGGCCACTGCAGGAGCCGCCGCGTGAAAGCCTTCGACACCTGGGAGCGCGTGCTGCTCGCGCTCATCGTGCTGGTCTACCTGCTGTTCGGCCTCACGGTGGACAACTTCCTCTCGCCCTATGCACTGGCCGACAGCACCTTCAACTTCTCCGAGAAAGGCCTGATCGCGCTGGCCATGGCACTGCTGGTCGTCTCCGGCGAGATCGACCTTTCTGTCGCCGCCACGATGGCGCTGTGTTCGCTGGCCATGGGCTTTGCGATGAAGGCCGGCGCGGGTGTGCCGCTGATGCTGCTGGCCGCACTCGCCACCGGCATCGCCTGCGGCGCGTTGAACGGCTGGCTGGTCACGCGCCTGCAGCTGCCGTCCATCGTCGTCACCATCGGCACGCTGTCGCTCTACCGCGGTCTCGCGCTGGTGCTGCTGGGGGACCAGGCCATCACCGGCTACCCCGAAACCCTGAGCACCTGGGGCAACGGCACGCTGGGCGACCTGCTGGGCGTGGAGAAGCTGATCATGCCCGTCGAGTTCGCGGTGCTGCTGCTCGCGGCCGTCGCGGTCGGCCTGCTGCTGCACCGCACGGTGCACGGCCGGCGCATCTATGCGATTGGCGCCAACGCGGTGGCCGCTCGCTTCTCCGGCGTGGCGGTCAACCGCTACCGCTTCGCGCTGTTTGTCTTCGTCGGCATCATGGCTGCGCTGGCCGCCGTGCTGCTCACCGGCCGCATCGGCAGCACCCGCCCCAACCTGGCCATGGGCTGGGAGCTGGACGCGGTGACCATCGTGATCCTCGGCGGCGTGGCCATCGAAGGCGGGCGCGGCAGCGTGCTGGGCACAGTCCTCGCCGCCGTGCTGCTGGGCAGCTTCACCTTCGCCCTGGGCATGCTGAACGTGCCCGGCATCGTGATGTCCATGATCGTCGGCGCGCTGCTCATCGTCGCCATGGTGTTGCCGCGCCTGCTGCGCCGCCTGAAAGCGCCCACCGGCCTGCGCGTGCAAGGAGCGTGAAGCGATGGCCGATGAAAAGCGCGCCTTCCGCATGTTCCTGAACCCCGGCCAGGCCGACGAATACCGCCGCCGCCACGACGCCCTCTGGCCCGAGCTGGCCGCGCTGCTGCGCGAGAGCGGCGTGCACGACTACAGCATCTACCTGGACGCCGAGCACCACGTGCTGTTTGCCGTGCAACGCCTGCGCCCCGGCCACAGCACCGCCGCGCTGCCCGAGCACCCGGTGATGCGCCGCTGGTGGGCCCACATGGCGGACCTGATGCGCACCCACGAAGACGGCTCGCCCGTCGTCGAGCCCCTGCCCTGCATGTTTCACATGGACGAATGAGGTTTCTCTTATTCGAGACGTTTTGAATCCGTTCGACTGAGTTTTAGATCCGTTCGCACTGACCCTTCGACAGGGCTCAGGACTGAAGGCTTTGTCGAAGTGCCTGTTCTTGATCCGTTCGCCCTGAGCTCGTCGAAGGGGCCGTTACTGAACCGTTCACCCTGAGCCTGTCGAAGGGTCAGGCTTCGACAAGCCCGAACAGAGGCAGTGCCGCGCGTTTTGAAAATTCCAACATGAGCAAGACCCCGCCTCCCGACAACGACCTCACGCTGGTGCTGGACATCGGCAAGAGCCACGCCAAGCTGGTGCTGATCGACGCTGCCGGCGAGGTCGTGGCCCGCCAGGTCCAGCCCAACCAGAGCGCCCCCGGCCCCGGCTACACCGCCCTCGGCGTGCCCGCCCTGGAAGCCTGGCTGCTCGCCACCATCCCCGAGCTGCCCCGCCGCCGCGCCATCCGCCGCCTGTCCATCACCACCCACGGCGCCGCCTTCTGCGGCATTGATGACGCCGAGGGCCTGGTGCTGCCGCCCATGGACTACGAATGGGACGGCTACGGTGACACCCGCGCCGAATGGCAGGCCCTGGCCGACCCCTTCGAAGAAACAGGCACCCCTTTCCTGCCCATGGGCCTGAACGCCGGCCTGCAACTGCACTGGCTGCAGCGCCACCACGGCGAAGCCTGCGCCCGCGTCCAACACTGGCTGCCCTACCCCCAATACTGGGCCTGGTGGTTCAGCGGCGTGGCCTGCAGCGAGGTCTCATCGCTGGGCTGCCACACGGGCCTATGGTCCCCCACCAAAGCCGACTTCAGCCCCTGGGCCCACCGCAGCGGCCTGGCCGCCCGCTTCGCCCCCATCCGCCGCGCCTGGGAAGCCATCGGCACCCTGCGCCCCGCCCTCGCCCAACGCCTGGACCTGCCCCCCGACATCCAAGTCATGGCCGGCTCCCACGACAGCAACGCCTGCCTCGCCCGCTACCTGCGCAGCGACCCGAACGCGCTGGTGCTTTCAACCGGCACCTGGTGCGTGCTGATGGCACCGGGGGCTTCGGTTGAAGGCTTGGACGCAACGCGGGATGAACTCGTGAACGTGGCAGTCGACGGCCGGCCGGTGCCCACTGCACGGTTCATGGGCGGGCGGGAGTTTGCGGTGCTGTGTGGGGAGGCTTCGCCTGCGTTGGCGACGGCTGAAGCGCTGGCGGAGGTGATGCGGGAGGGGTGGAAGGCGGTGCCGGCGTTTGCGGCGGCCGGGGGGCCGTTTCCGGGGCAACGGGGACAGGTGTTCAAGCGTGGGGTTGAAACCACCATCGACGCTGTGCCGCACAAACTTCGGCCTGCGTTGGCTTCGCTTTACTGCGCGGAGATCATTGCGGCGATGGTGCAGCGGCTGGATCCGCGAGCCGCTGCTAACAATTTGCTTCTTGAAGGGCCGCTGGCGTCGAATGCGGCGTTCCGCACGGCGCTTGTCAATTTCATTGCGCCACGGAACCTGACGATCAGCCAAGACGAACTAGAGGGGACGGCCCGCGGGGCGTGGTTGCTGGCATTGCCACGAACAGCAAAACCCGGGCTCAAGTCCTGAACACCTCTTCCGCCATGTTGTCCAGCTTCTCCTTCACCGCCTGCCAGTTCGGCATGTGCCTGTTCAGCGCCTGGTAGAACTTGGGGCTGTGGTTGTGGTGCAGCAGGTGACACAGCTCGTGCAGCAGCACATAGTCGATGCACTCTCGTGGCGTCTTGACCAATAGCGGGTTCAGCGTGATGCGACCGGACGGTGAACAGCTTCCCCACTGCACCGTCATGAACTGCAGCCGCGTGGGTGGAAGCTGCTTGACCCATCGCAGCGGTGCAGCCACAGCTGCCAGACGAACCGCGAACAGCTCTCGCGCGCGCTGCCGGTACCAGGCGTCCAGCGCGCCGCGTATCGTTGCTGCGTCACCATGTTCCGGCACGCTCACGGCGATGAATGCACCGCGCATGCGTGCCTCTGCCGTGGCACCGGCGGCAACGATGACCTTCAGGCGATAGCGGCGGCCCAAGTAGTGCAGTGATTCCCCGCTCACATACTCGCGCGGCAGCACATGGGCCAGCCGCGCCTTGGCGGCCGCCACATGCTGGCTGACCCAGCGTGCCCGCTTCTTTACCGCCGCCAGCACGTCAGCCACCGAAGCCGATTCCGGTGCATCGACCAAGACGCGTCCGTCTGGCTCCACGTGGATCGCAATTCGCGTCACAGTCCGAGAAGGCTGGCGGCGCAAGCTGAAGTCAATGACCTCATCACCGTAGACAAACCGGTGCCGGCTGGCGGCTTCAGGTACGAGCACGCTCAAGACTTGCTCAAGCCCAGGCGGGTGATCTGAATCACCTGCTCCACCACCTGCTTCGCGTTGTCCAGGCCCAATGTGCCGAACAACAAGGGCAGCAAGCCCTTGCGGATGGCCGCCTCGATGTTCTGCGGGTTGAGCGAGTTTTCAGCCACGGCATCGCGAACGACGGCATCCATGGCCAGGGTCTGCTGCACCAGGTCTTCGACGGCCTCCTCTCTCTGTGCAGCAAAGGCCTCTTCCCCCATGACCAGGCGAACCGCCCCGAAGTAGGCCTTGGCGTGCGGCTTGTCCGCCAGCGCATCCGGCACACCCGGCGTCGCTCGAGACGCCAGCTTCTGCTCGAAGGACTTGAACAAGGCGTACTGCTTCAGCGGATGGTCGAACATCGCCTCGGCCTCGGCGATGGCCTGCCGCAACAGTTCTCCAAACACCTTCTGCGCAAACGGGTCCGCCGCCAGTTCCTGCTCGATGGTCTTGCGCATTCGGGTGCGGATCATGTCCGTCTCGTTGCGCGTCTTCTCTTCAGACCATTCTTTCGGGTCTTCCGCTCGGCCCAGCTGGTGCACCAAGTAGACACCTTCGGGTTCGCGCACCTCGGTGCCGATGACTTGCTTGTCCACCAGCTTGCCGATCTGCTCTTCATAGACGCTGTAGTCCACCGCCTCCATCGCATCACGCCTGGCGGTCTGGCGCAGCTCGGTGAAGAAACGCAGGTCGGCCTTGTAGCGAGCGATCAGCGCCTCGGAAAAGCTCTTGTCCTCGAAGAAGCTGCGGGACGACAGCGCCGTCTGCAAGCAAAGGCCGAAGGCCGTCAGCGCCTCATAGAAGTCGTCACGCAGCTTCTGCCGCTCGTCGTATTCCTCGCCATCGCTGCCCTTCCCGAACTTCGGCGCCAATACCTGCCGGTACTGCTCACGGTCCAGCTTGTTGGCCACCAGCTTGAAGAAAGACCACACCCGGTCGTGCAATGCGGGCAGGCGCTTGTACTCGGTGCTGAACTGGTGGTACAGGCCTTCCAGGTCACCGATATCAAAGCCGCCCTGCGTGCGGGCCTCCAGGTCTTGGTATGCGCGAACGGCCGTGTCCAATTCCTCAAGAACCCCTCGGTAGTCGACCAGCACACCGTAGCGCTTGGCGTCGTGCAGGCGGTTGACGCGCGCCACGGCCTGGATGAGGTTGTGCCCCTTCAAAGGCTTGTCGATGTACAGCACGGCATTGCGCGGCTCGTCGAAGCCGGTCAGCAGCTTGTCCACGACGATCAGCAAGTCCGGAGCACCGTCTGTGCCGAAGTCGTTCACGACCTGCTTCTCATAGGCCTCAGGGTCGTTCCCGCAGGTGGCCATGGCCTGCTTCCACCACTTCTGCACCTCAGGCAGCGTGTCCTCGTCCACCTCAGAGTTGCCCTCGCGTGTGTCCGGCGGCGAGATCACCACCACGCTGGTCACCAGGCCGGTGTCGTCAAGCGCCTTCTTGTAGCGAACGGCGTCGAGCTTGCTGTCGGTGGCGACCTGGCCTTTCAGGCCGAGGGCCAGCTTCTTGATGTTCTCGCTGAAGTGGGTCGCGATGTCCCAGGCGATCAGCTCGATGCGGTTGGCCGCGCCGTAGATGGCGCCCTTCTTGGCGAACTTCTTTTTCAGGTCGGTGCGTTGGGCCTCGCTGAGGTTGACGGTGATCTTGTCGAACCAGCGGTTGACGGCCTCTTCGTTGATGTCCAGCTCAGGCACGCGCTCTTCGTACAGCAGCGGGGCCACGGTCTCGTCCTCCACCGCTCGCTGCATGGAGTAGGCGTGCACGATGGGGCCGAACTTGTTGGCCGTCTTCTCGTCCTTGAGCAGCGGCGTGCCGGTGAAGGCGATGTAGGCTGCTTTGGGCAGCGCCTTCTTCATGCGCTCGTGCGTCTCGCCGCCGTGGCTGCGGTGGCCTTCGTCCACCAGCACGATCATGTCGGCCGAGTCGTTGCGGCAGTCCGGCAGCCTGGACGCCGTGTTGAACTTGTGCACCAGCGTGAAGGTGATGCGCTCTGTGCCCTTGCCGATGCGCTGCGCCAGGTCGCGGCCGGAGAGGCTGCGGCTCTTCTCGCCGTCTTTCTGCGTGGCCATGCTGGAGCCGAAGGCGCCGCCGGTCATGAAGTTGCGGGCGAGCTGGGTTTCCAGGTCGATGCGGTCGGTCACGACGACCACACGGCATTCCTTCAAGGCATCCACCAGCAGCAGCGCCTTGGTCAGGAACACCATGGTGAAGCTCTTGCCAGAACCCGTGGTGTGCCACACCACGCCGCCCTCGCGGCCGCCGCCTTGTGACTCGGGCTTCATCTGGCAGACGCGCGCCAGCAGCGCACGGATGCCGAAGAACTGCTGGTAGCGCGCCACGATCTTGCCCACCTTGCGGTCGAACAGCACGTAGCCGCGCAGGAACGCCAGCAGCCGTGCCGGCGTGAGAAGGCTCACCAGCAAGCGGTCCTGCTCCGTGGCCTGCATGGGCGCGCTCCACAGCGCGTCGAAGTACGCCGCCAGCCCGGCTGGCTTGCCATCGAACAGCGCCGCGCGCACCTCCGGCTTCAGCGCCGCGTTCTTGAGCGCCTGCATGTGTGCGTCGGCCAACTCCTCTTCGCGCCACTTGGCCCAGAACTTGGCCGCCGTGTGCGTGGTGCCGTAGCGCCCTTCGGTCTGGCTGATGGACAGCAGCAATTGGGCGTAGGCGAACAAGTTGGGAATCTCGTCCGGCCGTTGGTTGCGCAGGTGCTGGCTGATGCCCTCTTGCACCATCGCCTTGGACGGATGGCTGCCGCCGCCCGACTCGGGCCGTTTGGCCTCGATCACCACCAGAGGGATGCCGTTCACGTAGCCCACCACATCTGGGGAGCGATGGTGCATGCCCTGTGCGGCCAGCACATCCAATTCCTCGGTCACGTCCCAGCGGTTCGCCGCCGCATCGGCCCAGTCGATCACCGGAATGGTGGGCTGGTGCCTCTTGCCATCGGGCATGAACTCCGTCACCGTGATGCCCAGCGCCAGCTTGCCGTACAGCCGCTCGTTGGCGGGCATCAGCCCTTCCGCCAGGCTCAACGCCGACAACTCCCGCACGATCTGGTCGATGCCGCTGGGCGACAGCGGATACCACTCCCCCTTGTACTGGTAGCGCCGCGTCTGCAGCACCTCGATCAGCCTCGGCTTGAGCAGCACCTCGCGCGTGCTGCCCCGCAGGGCCAGGGCTTGCGCCGTGGTCAGAAAGTTCCAGCCCAGGTTGCACAGCAGGTGCAGCGCGGGCAGATGGGCGCTGTACTGCTCACGAGAGTTGGGCGTGATGTTCATATGACCTCACCGGGCGCATGCTGCCCCGCGACACGTTGAACCAAGGCTTGCTTCTCGCGCAACACGGCACCTTTGGCGAGATCGAACATGTGCGCGACTCGATCCGCTGCGTCCAGCAAGTTGCAGATCTCACGCTGCTGAGACTTGTCCAAGGGGCAGAGGAATCTGAATGACCTAAGGAAATCGGCGGAGATTCGTTTCTGACCTGCCGACCCCTCCATCTCCGCGGCACCCCTGTTCCGAAACTCGCGGCTTTGAAGAACTTGCGCAATCAATCGTGGCTCGATCACCCCTTTGGGGCGGAGTACGTGAAATTCCGTACTTCCAAAGCCCACCCCGTTGGTCAGATCGGCCAACAGCGCGCCCTTTCCGTTCTCGAAGCAAGGGGTGATCTTTGCCACCAGCAAGTCACCGTCTTTGAAGCCTGGATGTCCCGCACAAGCATCCAAATATTGCCGAACTCGGCTTGTATCAATGCGTCCTTGTTCGGATACAGCCTCCATCGGCAAAAACGTAACTCTGCCGTCTTCGGGCATTTCGGGCCTTCTCGGATTTAGGTCCACCACATCGCCGAGCCGGACAAGCTGCCAGTCCCTTGACTGCTTGCCTGACGACGCATGATGCGTTGGTGTGGGCAGTAGTCGATGAAGGAGTGCACGCTTCTCAGCGCGAGCATTTGCGGCGAGCTTTTCAAGGACCTTAGCGGCCTTGTCCCACAGCGCCATGCCAGAGGCCATCCGCTGCTGGGCTTCTAGTCCTGGGATCGAAACTGGAATTGCCGCGAAGTCGTCAAAGTACAGCCGAAGGCGATCATCAGTCAGGCCATATGAGTAGGCCCAGAGTAGATGAAGCATTCGAGGCGTGCGCAGTAGCTGCGCAAGAAATGCAGGGTCAACGTTGGCCCTTGGCTTCAAGACAACGTAGGCGGGGCTGACCATACCCTCGCGGTCAGAAAGCCCAAACGCGCCCTGCCACATTCGCATCGTGTTGTAGGCGATGTCCCCAGGCTTAACCAGAAGGTGCTCGGCAGGTGAAAGTGCGGTGTCTTGCTTGCGGTCTAAATCATCGCGATCAACCAGCCCTTCTCTCATGGTGACTGAGAGGGTCGGCAAGCCAGCTCGACCGCGTTCCTTGCGGCTATCGAACAATTCGCCAAGCCTGCATTCTCTCCAACCATCAACCAGCATCACGCTCTCCCTTCTTCTTTGCCAGCTGCGGCGCCACCACAACTACAGGCACCTCATCCTCTGAGCCTGGCCCTTCCAACAACCTGTCGAAGTCCGACTGGTACAGGCGGTCCTGCACGATGCGGTATTTCTCGAACTCGCTCTCGGCATGGGCACGCGCGATCTCTGCGGTGACCTGGCCGGCGTCCTGCAGCACGCGCCGGTCGGTGGCGGCGATGAAACGGTTCAGGCGCGTCTCCCAGTCCTGCATGGTCATCGGGATCTGGCGCAGCGCCATGTCTTCTGCCACGTCCAGGTAAGCGGACACCAGGCGCTGCAATTGCGCCATTTCGCCCTCGGTCAGGTAGTTCTTGGCCACCACCACATCGAATTTCTGGATCTTGCCCAGAGGGGCGTCCTTCCAGGTAGTGAGTCCCATGCGTTCCTTGCTCGCATCGGCGCGGCTGTAGATCACCTCTGCCGCCGTCTGCCCGTGAATGGCCCAGTGCAGCTTGTTCTGCACGGTGGCAAAAAAGCGCTGGGTGGCCTGAGCCTGGCTGTCGTAGTCAATCGCCGTGGCGTAGAGGTCGGTGATCTTTTGATAGAACTTGCGCTCGGAGAGGCGGATCTCCCGGATGCGCTGCAGTTGCTCTTCGAAATACTGCCGAGTGAGCACCGAGCCGTCGCTTTTCAGACGCTCGTCGTCCATCGCGAAGCCCTTGATGGTGAAGGACTCGACGATGGCACTGGCCCATTTGCGGAACTGCACCGCACGCTCGGAGTTGACCTTGTAGCCCACCGCGATGATGGCGCCCAGGCTGTAGTGCTTGGTGTCGTAGCCTTTGCCGTCTGCGGCAGTTATTCGAAAATTTCGAATAACTGCTTGCTCGGCCAGCTCGCGGTCGGCAAACACCTTTTTCAGGTGGTAGTTGATGGTCTGGGTTTCCACGTCATAGAGCTGGCCCATCATCTTTTGGGTGAGCCAGACGTTTTCGTCGGCGTAGAGGGCCTCCACGCCGCCCTGGCCGGCAGCGGCCACAAAAGTCAGATATTCGGCTGCTGACGAGCGCGTGATGCTGTGGCCAGCCTTCAACGCCTTGCTGTTTTCCTTGTAGGCTGCACTGGCTCGCTTACTCATAGCCCAGCTCCTTCAGGTACACGGCCATCTGTGCTTCCAGGCTGGCCAACTCGGCCTTCAGTTGCTCGCGCTCCCGGCGCACGGCCATCAAGTCGATTTCGGCCTCTTCCTCGAAGGTGTCCACGTAGCGCGGGATGTTGAGGTTGAAGTCGTTCTCGGCGATCTCGGCGGGCGTGGCGAGGTAGGCGTATTTGTCGACAGCCTGCCGTGTGAAGGCAGTGGCCAGGATGCGTTGCAGGTCGGCTTCTCGCAGCATGTTCTGGTTCTTGCCGGCCTCGAAGTCGCGGCTGGCGTCGATGAACAGCACCTTGTCGTCGGCCTTGTTCTTGCGGAACACCAGCACGGCGGCGGGAATGCCCGTGCCGTAGAAAAGCTTTTCCGGCAGGCCGATCACGATGTCGAGCAGGTTTTCCTCGATCAGCTTTTGGCGAATGCGCCCCTCAGCCGCGCCACGGAACAGCACCCCATGCGGTACCACAACCGCCATGCGGCCGGTGCCGGGCTTCATGGTCTCGATCATGTGCAGGATGAAGGCGTAGTCGCCCTTGGTGCGCGGCGGCACACCGCGGCGGAAGCGGCTGAACCTGTCGGCATCGGCTCCTTCAAAGCCCCACTTCTCCAGGCTGAACGGTGGGTTGGCCACCACGATGTCGAAGTGCTTGAGCAACTGCAGCTTCGGCGCGGTGGCTGGCGACGGCTTTTTCTTCTCGCCGCGAACCGCCGCAAAGAAGTCGTAGCCCGGCACATCGCCTTCCAGCAGCTTGGGGTTGCGGATGGTGTCGCCCCACTCGATGCGATGGTTGTCCTCGCCGTGGAGGAACATGTTCATCTTGGCCAACGCCCAGGTGCTGCCGATGGCCTCCTGTCCGTAGAGTGCGTATTTGCGCGAGCCGGTGTTCTCGCGGATCAGGCGGCCGCACTTCATCAGCAGCGAGCCAGAGCCGCAAGTGGGATCGCAAATTTCATCACCCTCCTGAGGCGCCATCAGCCTTGCCATCAGCGCTGAGACCTCGGGCGGGGTGTAGAACTCGCCAGCCTTCTTGCCACTGGTAGACGCGAAGTTCTTGATCAGGAATTCGTAGGCGTTGCCGATCACGTCGAGCTGGCCGACGCGGCTGGGAGACAGGTCCAGCTCGGGCTTGGCGAAGTCTTCCAGCAGGTGGCGCAGGATGTCGTTCTTCTGCTGCTCGTCGCCCAGCTTGTTGGAATTGAAGCTGATGTCCTGGAACACATCGCGCAGCTTGCTGATGTTGGCCTCTTCAATGGCATGCAGGGCCTTGTCGATGCGCTCGCCATTGCCGGGAGTGTGGCGCTGGTTGTGCAGCGCGTAGAAGTTGGCGCTCGCGGGCAGAACGAAACGCTCGCTCTTGAGCATTTCCGTGATCAGTTCCGATTGGTCGCCGTACTGCTTCTTGTAAGTGTCGTAGTGATCAAGCCAGACGTCGGAAACGAACTTGAGGAACAGCGTTGTGAGCACGAAGTCCTTGTAGATGCTCGGGTCCACGGTGCCACGGAAGGTGTCGCATGCAGCCCAGACGGCGGCATTGATCGCGTCCTGGCTGACGGGGGCGGATGGGGTGTTGGTCTTGTTGTTCATGCGTTCTGGAACTATTGCGGTGTTCAGGGTGTGGCCTGGGCTGAGCGAGCCAGGTCCTCGGCGAGCGACTGGAGTTGCCGCTCACGGTTGTGAATCAGTTGGTTTAGCGCGCGGCGTTCCTGGCGCGCAAGTTCAGCCAAGGCGACGATGCGCCGCTGGTCTGCCAGTGATGGAACGCTCAACGTGAGTGACTCCAGCACAGGTCGGCGGATGCTGAGTTGGCTGCTGCCCTCGGCAGCCTGCTGAAGTTGGCGCTGGAATGGAGGCTGGTTGATCTGCCACGCAAGGAAGGCTGGCAGCAACGGCGCATGCGCCGCCACCTGTAGAAGAAAGAAGTGGGGGCTGCACACGGCAGGGCTGGGCGGCTCATCAATGCAGACAGCGTAGAAGCGCGTACCCTTGGAGACGAACAGAACATCCCCGGCCTTGAGCCAATCGGGATGCTTGCGTCCAGCAAGCGAGGTTCGGGTGACGCCTGCCCAGTCAACTCCGAGCTCAAGGCCGACGTCCTTCATCTGCACGGCCAATGCATCGCCATTGGCCAACTCCTCAACGGCACCGCGAAACGGATGACCACCCCGCAGCAAAGCCAGGCTGTCGATCTTGAATATTTTTGCATCAATCGGCATGATGCATTCTATGGAATCAACGTGTACGGCGCAAGAAATTTTGCATCATCGGAATTGATGCAAAAGGCGTCACCTACCGTGCGCCAACGGGCAGTAGCTTGGCAGGTACGGCACAAGCCCCGCTGGACGACAGCCTGGACTGGCTTCATTTGGATAGCAGGGCGCCGAGGAAAGGTTGGGCCGGCGCCCGGTCAAGTCGCCCCGGTTGCGAGATTGCAGCGCTGATGATCCGAGGACGGGGCCGTTTCGGCCTACCTCTGCTTCGTCCCCGGGTACGCATTCGCCCCGCGGATCAGCGAGAACCCAGCCGCCGTGCCGTCGTCTTTCAACTCGAAGCGAACCGACATGTCCTGCGCCGTCATGAAGTAGGCGGTCTTGGATTCGGGGAAGAGTTCCATGCGCTTGGGGCCGAACAGGTCGCTCTGGAAGTAGAGGTGCTCGCCTGCGGCGATCACCTGGGCGGGCTTGTCCAGCAGTTGGTAGGTGCCAGCCACCGCCTTGTTCGCGGCGGCATCCGGCTTGGCGACCGGTTTCTCGGTCACCTGGAATTCGGGCCAGCCGTATTCGGCGGCGATGCTGCAGAGGATTTCGTCGATCAGGGCGGCGCCGTTTGCGCCGTTGGTCATCACCACGGCGCCTTGGCCGGAGCGCGTGTAGCCATAGACCTGCGCGCGGAAGCCTTCGGTGCCGCCGCTGTGGCTGAAGCTGGTGGTCTGGCCCAGGTTTTCAACGAAGAAGCCCAGGCCGTATTCGCCCAGGCCGCGGGTCAGCATCGTGGAGGCCATGCCGCGCGACAGCAGCTCGTTGGACTGGCCTGCCTCGGCGCGCTGGACTTCGGTGATGACACGCGCCAGGTCGGTGGGCGTGGTCCACAAACCGGCTGCGGCGGCTTCCGGGTACACGTGCCAGCCGCCTTTGACGGCCGTGCCGTCGGCGCCGTGGCCGCTCGCCGCAAGCTCACGCCAGCCGGGCGGCAGCGACTGCGCAAACGTGCTGTGGGTCATGCCCAAAGGGTTCAACACTGACGCCTGCATGTACTGCTCGAACGGCTGCTGGCTGGCCTCGCTCATCATCAGCTGGACAACGCTGAAGCCGCCACCGGAATAGCGCCACGCGGTGCCGGGCACCGCCTCGACACGGACCGGGGCAGATTTCGCAGGCGGCAGGCCATCAAGCACCTGCAGCAGCGTCGGGATCTTCTGGCCGACCTCATAGCCATCAAAGCCGTGCACCGAGAGGCCGGCGCTGTGGTTCAGCAGCATGCGCAGGCTGACCTCGCGGCCTTGAGTGAACCCATTGCCCGGAATCTGCCAGGCAGACAGCTGCCGATTCGCCGCCCCATCCAGCGAAAGCTTGCCCTGTTCGACCAGGCGCAGCGCGCCGATGGCGCTGACGGCCTTGCTGACGGACGCGGCCTGGAACAACGTGGTGGTCGTCGCGGGCCGCTGGCTCGCGGCATCGAGCACGCCATAGGCACGGGCCCAGGCCACCTGTCCGTGGTCGATCACGGCAATGCTGACGGCGGGCACTTGATGGAACGCCATGCGCTCGGCGATGGCCATCTTGCGGTTCGGCGAATCCTTGACGACGACCCGCGTGGACAAGCCTTGCGCCACCCGCGACATGCGCGCCTCGTCGGCCGCCGATGCGGGCGGTTCGGAGACCGTGGGCTCGGCCGCGTGAACCTGCAGGCACAGCGCCAACAGAAGGAGCGCGCCGCACGACATGCGTTGTTGTTGGTGTTTCATCGAAGGAGCGTTTCGTCATGGGCAGCAAGCGCGGCGGCGTCCGCCTTGGCGACTTGCTCGGCGGGGAACAGCGCCCCGCCGCCGTGGGTTGTACCAAGAGACAGCGTCGACGCAGGCCGTGGCGCCCCAAAACCACAAAGCCCCGCAATGCGGGGCTTTGGTCGGAGCGCGAATCGGGTGCTGGATGCTGGCTCAGGCACGCTTGCCCGTCACGACCACGATCTGCAGCGGCGCTGCATCAGCCTGGCGGGCCATGGCAACCAAGGCGGCATCGCTTCGGACCTGGGCGAGTTGGGCGTCCTTGACCTGAGCGCCCGCGATCTGCGTAACGCTGCCCAGGACCGCGAACGTGACCACCGCAGCCAGGCCGGCGAAGCTCAGGCGAGCGGTGCTGGAAACAGAGGCGAAGCGGGTGTTGGCGGTAGTCATTTGGGGCTCCAGTCAGTGGCTGTTCGGGTGTCGATGGATGTACTTTATGAAGACAGCCCAACGGCCGCGAGCGGCTTGCGACGAACTGCAGGGAAGGCGGCGCGGAGCGCTGTCAGCCGGGATGAGCGGCGGCATCGATCGAGGGGGCATTCCGGGCGATGATGGCGGAGCGCACAAAGAAATCATGAACAAAAGATCGCTGACTGTTTTGGTGGTGGAAGATCATCCAACGATCGCTCACCAGATCGTGGACTTCCTGGATGGACTGAAGTGGCAGGCCGACCATGCCGCCACCGGCGCAATGGCCATCCATCTCGCCATGCATGAGATCTACGATGTCGTGCTGCTCGATCTGAACCTGCCGGACATCGATGGGTTGGAGGTCTGCCGCACGATCAAGGCGCAGGCGCCACGCAATGTGCCGGTGCTGATGCTCACAGCTCGCGATGCTTTCGAAGACAAGGCTCGCGGTTTCCACGGTGGCGCAGATGACTACCTCACGAAACCATTCGACCTGCGCGAGCTTGCGCTGCGCTGCGAAGCGCTGGCAAGGCGTGGACAGTTGCACATCGGCCAGGAGATGCGTGTCGGTCCGTTGAGCCTGCATGCAAGGGAGAAGCGCGCCTCGCACAACGGCACGCCGGTTGCACTCACCCAGGCCTGCTTCAAGGTCCTGTTCATGCTCTGCACCGCCCATCCCCACGCCGTTTCCCGGTCCGCCTTGATGCACGAACTCTGGGGTGCTGATCCGCCTGATTCGGACGCCCTCAAATCGCACATCTACGCGCTGCGCAAGCAGCTCGAACAGGCCGGCGCGCCGAACATGATCGCCACCATTCCCCATTTGGGCTATCGGCTCGCACTTGCCGCCGCGGACGATGTTTAGGTCCATCCGGCACGGCCTGTTTGCCGCGCTCGCAGGCTTCACGGTCCTGATCTGCGTCTTCTACACCGGGCTGGCCCTGGTCATTTCCTATGTGACCGAAGACATGCTGATCGACCGGCTGCTCGCGCGCGAGGCCGAGGCCATGGCCGCGCATTTCCGCCTGCATGGCGACGTCGGGCCGCCCGGCAACGATTGGATCCAGGTGCACCGAAGCGTCGAATCACTGCCGCCTGTCGTGCGCGACAAGGTCTTGAGCGGTCACCCACGCGCGGAGATATTCACCGATACCGGCCAGCACTATCACCTCCGCAGCCTGGACCTCGGTGCGACCGGCGAGCCGCAACATGTCTACCTGCTGGCGGACGTGGGCCCGCTCCTGGTGGTGTCCAAGCTGTTCCGTGAAGTCGGCGGGGGCCTGGTGGCCGCTGCAATGAGCTTGATTGCCTTGGCGCTGGTGCTGGCCTACCGGCTGTCCCGGCGGCTGGTACTTCCGCTCCAGGTGCTGGCAGACGAAGTGAGAGATTCGTCGCCGGAAGCCTCGGTCAACTTCAGCGCCAGGCAGCGGCCGGACGAAATCGGATACCTGGCAGAAAAGCTTGCCGCGACGCTTGCGGCATTGCATTCGGCGCTGCGCCGGGAGCATGCATTCACGCGCGATGTCAGCCATGAACTGCGCACGCCGCTGACCGTCATGAACAACCTCCTCGGTCAGGCCACGTCGCGCACGCTGGCCAGGCAGGACGTGGCGCAACTGCAGGCGAGCCTGGACGACATGCGCGCCACCCTCGATGTTCTGTTTGCGCTGGCGCGCGCGACACACATTGCGACCGAGACCTTCGACCTGCGTGGCGGCATCGAGGAATGCCTGTTGCGGCTGCTGGAAAACGCCGACCATGGCGCCGAACGATTTGCACTCGACCTGCCGGAGCGAATCGACGTGATCGGCAACCGCCATCTGGCCACGCTGCTGCTCCACAACTGCCTTGGCAACGCCCTGTTCCACGGCCAACCAGGCTCGCCTTTTCAGATCTCGTTTGCAGACGGGGCCTTGTGCGTGGTCAACACAGTCGACCCTGACCGGGCGGGCGTGGTGCAAGGCTTCTCGCATGGCCAGAACCTGCTGTTGCGCATTGCCAAGGCCATGCGCTGGGAGCTTGAAATTCATGCCGGCGTCAACGACTACCGGGTGCACATCGTGCCTTTGCGCGCCCACTGAAACCCGCCGGATTTCACCCGTTTTTCACCACCAGCCTTCTATCCTGCGCAGCCGTTCACCGCCTGCGCATCATGAAAATCTGGATCAGCTTCGTCGTCCTTGCCTTCGCATCTCACACGGCATTTGCGCAGGTGAAATCCCTGCTTCACAAGGAAGAGAAGCGCCGCTATCTCGTCTACACGCCGGCCTCCTACGGCAGCCAGCCCGGCAAGGTCTTTCCGGTCGTCTTCAACTTCCACGGCGGCGGCATGACCATGGCCGAGCACATGCTCTACACGCAGATGAATCGCGCCGCGGACCGTCACCAGTTCATCGCCGTGTATCCGGCCGGCATTCAGCAGGACTGGAACGTCGGCTTTGGCATGCCCTACCTCGGGGGAACCGACGACATCGGCTTCACCGCAGCCGTCCTGGGCCAGCTCAGCAAGGACTACCGCGTGGATCCGCAACGTGTGTTCGCCACCGGGCTGTCGCGGGGCGGCTTCTTCGCGCTGCGCATCGCAGCCGAACTTCCCGAGCTGTTCGCGGCCGTGGCCTCTGTTGGTGGGCCCATGCCGGAACCCGTGGTCCAGCATCACACGAAGCCCGGCAAGGTTGGCGTGCTGCTGGTTCACGGCACTGCAGACCAGGTGGTCGCCTACGGCGGCAAGCCAACCGGCTATTTGTCGGCCGAAGCCTCCCATGCCCATTGGCTGAAGCACAACGGCGTCGCGTCAGCCGCCACGCGCCGTCGCCTCATCGACGCCGACACCAGCGACGGCGCCGACGTGACCTGGACCGAACAAGGCGGCGATGGAGAGGCACACGTTGCACTCGTCACGATCAGGGAAGGCGGTCACACCTGGCCCGGCGCCGATCCGTTCAACGTCGGCCTGCCACTTGGAAAGACCACCCGCGACATCGACGCCAACGAGGTGATCTGGCAATTCTTCGATCAGCACCGCCGCGACTTGAAATGAAGGCGTGGCCGGGGTGCCGCGCAGGCGCTCGGCAAGCCGTGGCCATCCAAAACAACAAAGCCCCGCAATGCGGGGCTCTGAGTGGGAGCGCGAATCGGGTGTTGGCTGATCAGGCACGCTTGCCCGTCACGACCACGATCTGCAGCGGCGCTGCGTCAGCCTGGCGGGCCATCGCGACCAGGGCAGCATCGCTGCGGGCCTGGGCAAGCTGGGCTTCCTTGACTTGCGCGCCTGCGATCTGCGTGACGCTGCCCAGGACAGCGAACGTGACCACCGCGGCCAGGCCGGCGAAGCTCAGGCGAGCGGTGCTGGAAACGGCAGAGAAGCGGGTGGCGGCGGTGGTCATTTGGGGGCTCCAGTCAGTGGCTGTTGGGGTGTCGATGGATGTACTTTATGAAGACACGCCAAGCGCTGCGAGCGGCTTGCGACGAACTGCAGGTAAGGCGGCGCGGAGCGCTGCCAGGACGGGATGAGCGGTGGCGAGGGGCACGCCAGCCATGGTCCGCGAGCTGGCCGCACTCAAATACCTCACCGGGCAGCCGATATCCCTGCATTGCAGCGCCATCCGAGGCCCGGCAACCACCACAGCGGCGCCATGGGCGCCGCCCTTCTGGAAGCATTGCATGAACTTCAGCTCTCGATTGTTCGTCTGCGCCGCGGTGCCGGCAGCCCTGTTCATCGCCGCACTCTCCGCCGGTCTCTGGAGCCTGGTGCGCACGCAAGACGAGTTCGACCGATACATCAGCACCGAGCAGGCCGCCGCCAGTGGTTTGTCGGAGATGTATGCACAGGGCCTGCAGATGGGTCAAGCGCTGCGCAACATCGTGCTCGACCCCGCCAACAAGAAGGCCTACGACAACTTCACGAACGCCGAAGCCGGCTACGAAAAGGCCCGAGCCGAGACCGGGCAGGCCGTGCGCGGCACGCCGGCCCAAGCCAGCCTGGACAGCCTGGCGCCCTTGCGCGAGGGGCTGGCCGCCAAACAGAAGGAGGTGCTGGGATTGGTGACCACCGATCCAGCCTCGGCGGCCAAGGCCTTGACTGCCGGCGAGACACCGGCCTGGCGCAGCCTGCGCGCCAAGCTGCTCGAGCAGATTGACGCCGGTCGCAAGACCGCCATCGAGACACATGCCAAAACGAAGCAGCGCGCCAACCAGATGACGGTGCTGACGCTTGCGCTGGCGGTGGTGGCGGCTGCGGTAGCGGTTGGCCTTTGCTGGGCGATGCGCCGCACGGTGGTGCGTGAACTCGGCGGCGACCCCGCTGGGGCCCGTGAGGCCTTGCGCCGCATGGCCGACGGCGACCTCAGCTTCGAGCTTGCGGTGGTGCCCCCGGCCGGCAGCCTGTTGGGCGAACTGCAGCGCACTCAGCACCGACTGCAGGAATTGGTGAGTCACGTCCACGCCAGCACCGAAAGCATCAACACCGCCAGCAGCGAAATCGCCACCGGCAACCACGATCTGAGCCTGCGCACCGAACAAACGGCCTCCAGCTTGCAGGAAACCGCCTCGTCGATGGAGCAGCTCACCAGCAACGTCAAACAGGCGGCCGACGCAGCCCACCAAGCCAACCAGTTGGCCACTTCGGCGGCCGAGGTGGCCCAGCGTGGTGGCAATGTGGTGGCGCAGGTGGTCTCGACCATGGGCCAGATCAACACCAGCTCAAAGAAGATCGCTGACATCATTGGCGTCATCGATGGCATTGCGTTCCAGACCAACATCCTGGCGCTGAACGCCGCCGTCGAGGCCGCGCGTGCCGGTGAACAGGGCCGGGGTTTCGCCGTGGTTGCCAGCGAAGTGCGCAGCCTGGCGCAGCGCAGCGCCACCGCGGCGCGCGAGATCAAGTCCTTGATCGGCGCCTCTGTGGACAGCGTCGAAGGCGGCTCGCGCCTGGTGGCCGATGCCGGCCGCACGATGACGGAAATCGTCACCTCGGTGCAGCGGGTCGCCGACATCGTCGGCGAGATCACCAGCGCCGCGGGCGAACAGTCAGCGGGCATCGGCCAGATCAACCTGGCGGTGAACCAGCTCGACCAGATGACGCAGCAGAACGCTGCGCTCGTGGAGGAATCGGCCGCCGCCGCACAGTCGATGAAAGACCAGGTGGTGCGGCTTTCCGGCGTGGTGGGCACTTTCAGGCTGCGCGCCAAGGCCTGACCGACGCTTTCACATCCCGGCGGTCTGGACGCCGGGTCGGCCACCTCCATGCGCATCCCAAAGTGGGCGCGGGTCGCGCAAACAACAAAGCCCCGCAATGCGGGGCTTTGAGTGGGAGCGCGAATCGGGTGTTGGTTGATCAGGCACGCTTGCCCGTCACGACCACGATCTGCAGCGGCGCTGCATCAGCCATGCGAGCCATCGCAACCAGCGCGGCATCGCTGCGCGCCTGGGCAAGTTGTGCCTCCTTGACCTGGGCGCTCGCGATCTGCGTGACGCTGCCCAGGACCGCGAACGTGACCACCGCAGCCAGACCGGCGAAGCTCAGGCGAGCGGTGCTGGAAACAGAGGCGAAGCGGATGTTGGCGGTGGTCATTTGGTGGCTCCAGTCAGTGGCTGTTGGGGTGTCGATGGATGTACTTTATGGAGCCAGCCCAAGCACTGCGAACGGCTTGCGACGAACTGCTGGAAAGGCGGCGCGGAGCGCTGTCTCGCGGGATGAGTGGCGGACGGACATGCTGCTTGGACCGTCACCGCTGGGACGGCCAATCCAAACGCCAAATCCGGCAGCCAACACAAGCTGTGTCGGTCACCCGATCCGCTCAATGGGCCAGAACGCACCGCCGAGCGGCCTTGGACGGCAGCGAGTCGCGATTCACTCAAGCCCGTTGGGGCTTCGCTGTCCCGCTGCTCGCAAGGTGTCTTCCAACTCGCGTCGCAGGGCTTCCCGGTCTGGCAAGTACAACTGGTACTTCTGGACAAAGAGTTGGCTGCTCATGCCGTAGGTCGCGTACTCGACCAGCAACTCGTCCTTTTGCCGGCTGAGGATGATGCCGATGGGCGGGTTGTCGCCTTCGACGTTCTCCTCGCTCGCGAAGTAGCCCAGATAGAGGTTCATCTGCCCGATGTCGTGATGCTGCACTTCGCCCAGCTTCAGGTCGATCAGCACGAAACAGCGCAGGATCCGATGGTAGAAAACCAGATCAACCCGGTGGTGTGTGCCGTTGATCGTCACCCGGTACTGTCGACCCACAAAGGTGAAGCCCTTGCCCAGTTCCAGCAGAAAGGGCTGCGGGTGGTCGCACAGCAAGGTTTCAAGCTGGGTCTCTGACACCTGATGGGGCTCGGGAATCTTCAAGAACTCGAACACATAGGGTTCGCGCAACAGATCGGCGGGTCGCTCGACGACCTGGCCTTGCTGGGCCCACTGCAATATTCCTGCCTTGTCCTGGCTGGCGGCCAGGCGCAGGAACAGGGCGGCAGCCTTCTGCCGCTTCAGCTCGGGCACCGACCAGCGTTCGGCCTGCGCCTGCTGTTCGTAGAAGCCTCGCTCCAGCGCATCTTCGATCTTCAGCAGTTCGACGTAATGCGACCAGCTCAATTGGTGAGAAGGCTTCTGACTTATTGGCGCGCTCGCTGGATAGCGCAGATAGAAGAGGCGCATGTACACCAGGTTGCTGCGACTGAAGCCCTTGCCGTGACGCAGGCCCAGCTCGATCGCAAGGCGCTGGATCAACGCCGTGCCGTACTCGGCCCGGGCTTGACCGGCCTGCTCGAATTCGACGATGTGGCAGCCAACATGCCAGTATGTGTCGATCAGTTGGGCATTGACCGCCTGTACCGCCCGCAGCCGACCTTGAGGTAGGTGTCCGAAATCTCCTGCAAGAGCTGCAGGTAGCCGTCGGTGGTGCTCAATTCCATGCGAAGCCGCTCTCTCAAAGTGTTCATCGACATGGCGGACGGGACCGCCCAAATCAACCCAGTCGCAGCCTTGCGATGCGCGCGGGCCTTGCCTGCCGCTGGACAGCCCGTTGTGCCAACGGCGACAGCTGGCCAAAGGCTTTCGTTCCACCAGCTCTGGACGCGAGGTCTCGCCTCCAGCGGCCCCCGCTATAGTCCGCCCTCCTCGTTGTACCGCCCCTCGCGGCGCGCCTTCCCCATGCCCCTCGCCGACCTCCGCACGGCCCTGAACGCCGAGCTGGCGGCCACGCCTGAGTATTACGACTTCAAGGTGCTGCGCAGCGAGCGCGAAGGCGCGCTGTGGCGGGTGACGCTGGCGCCGGGCTACGTGTTCGCGGAGGGCCAGCGGCCGGGGCAGGCTTCGGCGCAGGCCTTGCTGGACGACAGCCTGGACGGGGCTTCGGCCTGGTGGGGCGCGCCGGAGAAAGGCGGGGCCAGTGTGCTGGCGGTGGTGGTGGAAGACGATCAGCTGGTGCTGCAGAACGCGAGTTCGCCGCCGCCGGGGACTGACCTGTTGATACGGCTGTACCCGCCGCGCTTCCTGACCGCAGTGGCGGATGCTTGGTGGGACACGC
>NZ_VIDT01000239.1 GCF_006519715.1 Ideonella azotifigens | reverse complement strand
CAGCGGCCCGCCCTGCGTGGTCACGCCGGAGAAGTTGCCGTCGGCCGCCAGCAGCAGTTCGCCGGTCGGGAACGCACCATGCGTGGCGCGCTGGAAGCCCAGCAGGCGCTGGTAGCCGCTGCCGTCCTGCCGGATGCGAAACAGCGTGCCTTCGTTGCCGGCGGTGTCCGAGCTGATGCCGCTGTTGGCGGTGCCGTAGAGCAGGCCGTCGGCGCCCAGCGTGAGGCCAGCGGTGGGGAAGACAGCGTCGCGCGGGCTGCGGAAGGTGATGACCTTGACCAGGCCGGCGCCGGCGCTGTAGCGGAACAGCGTGCCGCGGCCGCCCCGGCCGCCGCCCTGGTTGGTGATGCCGTAGAAGCTGCCGTCGGCGGTCTGCAGCAGCGGGCTGGGGAAGACGCCGGTGGCATCGGCGCTGAAGACGGCGTTGAGCTGGAAGCCGCTGCCATCGGTGCTGATGCTGTAGAGCGCACCGCTGCTGTTTTCGCCGCCGCCGCCGCTGGCGCTGCCCCAGATCCGGCCATCGCTGGCCAGCATGGGGCCGGGGCCTGGCTCGGAGGCGTCGGTCGCGCTGACGTAGCTGAACTCGTGCAGCAGGCTGAAAGCCCCGTCCGGTGCCAACCGGTAGAGGATGCCGGCGCGGTTGGCGCCGCCGCTGAAGCAGGTGCCGTAGAGGCTGCCGTCAGCGGTGCGCAGCAGCGAGCCTTGCGGCAGGTTGCACTGGCCGGCGTCGAAGCTGTGGGCCACGCTGAGCGTGGCGGCCGGCGCTGCGGCCGAGCACAGCACGGCGAGCATGGCCGCGCCGAATTTGAAGCAAGCGTGAGACATGGGGTTTCTCAAGGGACGATGCGGAAGATCGCGCCACCGGCGTATTCGTCGCTGGCTGAGTGGTTGGTGACGCCGTACAAGGCGCCATCAGCCCCCAGCGTCAACCCGCCGGTGGGCTCGAAGCCCACCGCATCGGTGGCGTTGAAACTGCGCACCAGGCTGAAGCTGCCGTCCAGTGCCATGCGGTAGACGGTGCCGCCGTTGCTGGTGCGGTTGGTGCCACCGAAGCGGCTGGTGCCGTAGAGCGCGCCATCGGCGCCCTGGGTCAGCGAGCTGTTGGCTTGTTCGGCATCGCCGGTGCCGCCGGTGAAGGTGTGCATCACCGTCAGCCCGTCGCTGCTGCGCCAGCGGTAGATCACGCCTTTGCCGGCCGCGCCGTCGGTGGTGTTGACGCCATAGACCGTGCCGTCGGCCAGCACCGTGACGCCATAGCGCGGCTGTGCGCCCGAGGTGGTGCGCTTGAACAGGGCCAGTTGCTGGAAGCCGCTGCCGTCGCGGTTCATGCGGAAAAGCTCGCCGTTGCCGCCGCGGTGCGGGTCGGCAGCGGCACCGTAAAGCATGCCGTCCGGGCCCAGGGTCAGGCCGTTGGTGGGGCTGATCGGGCCAAGCGCGGTGGTGTAGCGCGCCAGCGTGGTCTGCGTGCCGCTGCTGGTGCTGAAGCTGTACGCGGTGCCGTGGCTCTTGCCTCCGCCGCCTTCGTAGTTGTTGCCATAGAGCACGCCAGCGCTGTCGATCGCCAGGTTACCCTCCGGGCCGCTGCCTGTGGTCGGCGTGTCGAAGCTGAAAGCCAGCGCGAAAGTGCCGCCGGTGGTGAGTGAGTAGACCGTCCCGACGCCCAGTTCGCCGCCTTCGTGGGTGGCGCCCCACAGCTTGCCATCCGGCGCCATCACCAGGGTGCTGATGGGCAGCTTGCCGTCCTCCGACTGAAACGAATTGTCGAACTCGTGCAGGAGGATGAACTGGCCATCCGGGTTGAGCCGGTAGGCGATGCCGGAGCCATTCACGCCGCCGCCGTAGCAGGTGCCATACAGCGTGCCGTCTGGTTGCCGCAGCGGGTTGCCCAAGGGCTGGTTGCAGGTGCCTGGCACGAATGCGTGCAGGACCTCGATGGTGGCCGCCTGGGCCAGCGGCGCGGTGAGCACAGCGCACAGCGCGGCCACGGCTGTCAGGGGAGATGCGAGGCGGAGCGTTGGAGTCTTGGACATGTTGCCTTCCTGGGGCTTGGGTGCGGACGCCGAGGGCGTCTCAAGGAAGGCCGCGCAGGCAAGGCGGTTGCAGGGCGGCCGAAGGGGGCTGCTGCCGGCCTGAACAAGCGCGTGGCATTGGCGGTGAGTCAATGCGCAGGCTTGTGTTTGTCTCCTGGCGCATTTGGTTATGAGCTTGATGCTCGCAAGCTTGCGCCGCGCCCGCAAGCGCCCTGCGGCCTTCAGTCAGGGGATTGCGCGTCGGGATTCGTCAATCGGATTGACGATCTTTCGGGCCCAAACGGTCGACCGCATCCGTCACCAGGCTGTCCAGCCCCACAGCAAAAAGCTCGGACGCACGCGCCGCGTCGTTCACCGTGTAGACCATTGCCGCCCAGCCGGCTTCGTGCAGCTGCGCGACCAGGGCTGGCGTCATCAGCTTGTGGTTGATGATGACGGCGCAGCAGCCCAGCGCGCGGGCGGTGTCGGCCCAGCCGGCCCAGAGTTCATCCAGCAGCAGGCCACGCGGCAGGTGTGGAGCGGTTTGCATCGCACCTTCCAGCGCGGGCACCTCGAACGAGCTGAGCAGAAGCTGGCCCGGGTGCGCGGCCCACAGCTTGGTGGCCTCGGCGGCCACGGCGCGGCCGGTGGCCAGCTCGGTACCGGGGCTGGGCTTGATCTCCAGGTCCAGCCATGCGCCATGCGCCTGCAGCAGCGTGGCGACCTGGGCCAGCGTGGGCAGCGGCTCACCGGCGAAGGGCGCGCTGTGCCAGCTGCCGGCGTCCAGCGCCTGCAGTTGTGCCCAGGGCAGTTCGCCGGCCACGCCGCGGCCGTTGCTGGTGCGTTCCAGCGTGTCGTCGTGCAGCAGGAAGGCGGTTCCGTCAGAGGAAAGCTTGACGTCGCATTCGAAGGCCCGCCAGCCGCGCGCCAGGCCGTCGCGGAAGGCGGCCAGTGTGTTCTCGGGCGCCAGCTTGCCGGCACCGCGGTGGGCAATCCAGCGGGGGAAGGCGGGAAAACGGGGCAGGGCGGCTGGGTCTGCAGGGTGTGGCATGGGGCGCCAGCATGCCATGGCCAGGCAAGCAGCCATGCGCAAACGACGAAGGCTGGGGCGGTTTGCCGCGCCCGTGTCGCCCCTGCGGCTTCTGTTGGACTGCAATAATCCGGTTCCACGTGCCCCAGCCAGGCGCGGGGCGGCCCGCCGGTCGCTTCGCGATGCCTGCCCGCCATGAACGCGCCGCTCCCCCTTTCCTCAGTTCCTACCGTGCCTGCCGCGCATCATCCCGATGCGGCCGCCCCCCGCCTGCGCGAGATCCCGTACAACTACACCTCGCTGTCCGACCGGGAAATCGTCTTGCGCCTGCTGGGCGCCCGCGCCTGGGAGGTGCTCAACAGGCTGCGCGAAGAGCGCCGCACCGGCCGCTCCGCCCGCATGCTGTACGAGGTGCTGGGCGACATCTGGGTGGTGCAGCGCAACCCCTACCTGGAAGACGACCTGCTGGACAACGCCAAGCGGCGGGGCCTGCTGATCGCGGCCCTGCACCACCGGCTGACCGAGGTCGAAAAGCGCCGCACGCCGGACGCGGACGCGACGCGCGATGCCTTTGTCGGCGAACTGCTGGCGCAGGCGCGCGAGGCGGTGGACCGGTTCGCGCAGCGCTTCGACCATGTCGGCGCCTTGCGCATCCGCAGCCGCAAGCTGCTGGGCCGCCACACCGCCAAGGACAACATCAAGTTCGACGGCCTGTCGCGCGTGTCCCATGTGACCGACGCGACCGACTGGCGCGTCGAATATCCGTTCGTGGTGCTCACGCCGGACACCGAGGCCGAGATGGCCGGGCTGGTGGCCAGCTGCGTCGAACTGGGGCTGACCATCATCCCGCGCGGCGGTGGCACCGGCTACACCGGCGGCGCGGTGCCGCTGACCTGGAAGAGCGCGGTGATCAACACCGAGAAGCTCGAACAGATGACCGAGGTCGAGCTGGTGCCGCTGCCCGGGCTGGCGCAGCCGGTGGCCACCGTCTGGACCGGGGCCGGCGTGGTCACGCAGCGTGTGGCCGATGCGGCCGAACGCGCGGGCTATGTGTTCGCGGTCGACCCGACCTCGGCCGAGGCCTCCTGCGTGGGCGGCAACGTGGCGATGAACGCCGGCGGCAAGAAGGCCGTGCTGTGGGGCACCGCGCTGGACAACCTGGCCTCCTGGCGCATGGTCACGCCGGACGCCAAGTGGCTGGAAGTGATCCGCCTGGACCACAACCTCGGCAAGATCCATGACGTGCCGGTCGCGCGCTTCGAGCTGCGTTATTTCGAGGCCGACGGCAAGACGCCGATCCGCACCGAGCTACTGGAAATTCCCGGCCGCATCTTCCGCAAGGAAGGCCTGGGCAAGGACGTCACCGACAAGTTCCTGGCCGGCCTGCCCGGCATCCAGAAGGAAGGCTGCGACGGCCTGATCACCAGCGCACGCTGGATCGTGCACCGCATGCCGGCGCATGTGCGCACCGTCTGCCTGGAGTTCTTCGGCAACCCGATCCAGTGCGTGCCGTCCATCGTCGAGATCAAGGACTTCATGTTCGGCGAGATGGCGCGCCCTGGTGGTGCCATCCTGGCGGGCCTGGAGCACCTGGACGACCGCTACCTGAAGGCGGTGGGCTACGCGACCAAGAGCAAGCGCGGCGGCCTGCCGAAGATGGTGCTGGTCGGCGACATCGTTGGCGACGACGCGGATGCCGTGGCACGTGCCACCAGCGAAGTGATCCGCCTGGCCAATGGCCGCTCGGGCGAAGGCTTCGTCGCGGTGAGCGCCGATGCGCGCAAGAAGTTCTGGCTGGACCGCAAGCGCACGGCCGCCATCTCCAAGCACACCAACGCGTTCAAGGTGAACGAGGACGTGGTGATTCCGCTGGAGCGCATGGGCGAGTACACGCTGGGCATCGAGCGCATCAACATCGAGCTCAGCCTGCGCAACAAGATCGCGCTGGCCGACAAGCTCGAAGACTTCTTCGCAGCCGGCAACCTGCCGCTGGGCAAGACCGACGACGCCAGCGAGATCCCCAGCGCCGAGCTGCTGGAAGACCGCGTGCAGCAGGCACTGACGCTGATCCGCGAAGTGCGCGCGCAGTGGGCGCACTGGATGCAGAACCTGGACGCGCCGCAGGAAGGCGGCCGCTCGTTTTTCGACCAGCTGCAGGATCATTCGCTGCGCGCTTCGTGGAAGACGCAGATCTTCAAGCCATTGCAAGACGCCTTTGGCGGCGCGGCCTTTGGCGCCATCCTCGACGAATGCAAGCGCATCCACAAGGAAGTGCTGCGCGGCCGCACCTGGGTGGCCCTGCACATGCATGCTGGCGACGGCAATGTGCACACCAACATCCCCGTCAACTCCGACAACTACGAGATGCTGCAGACCGCGCATGAGGCGGTGGCCCGCATCATGGTGCTGGCGCGCAGCCTGGATGGCGTGATCTCGGGTGAGCATGGCATTGGCATCACCAAGCTGGAGTTCCTGACCGACGACGAGCTGGCCAACTTCACGGCCTACAAGCAGCGCGTGGACCCGGAAGGCCGCTTCAACAAGGGCAAGCTGCTGCGCGGCGATGCGCTGACGCGCCTGGGCGACGACGTGCACGCGGCCGACCTGTCGCATGCCTACACGCCCAGCTTCGGGCTAATGGGGCATGAGTCGTTGATCATGCAGCAGAGCGACATTGGCGAGATCGCCAACTCGGTCAAGGACTGCCTGCGCTGCGGCAAGTGCAAGCCGGTGTGCGCCACGCACGTGCCGCGCGCCAACCTGCTGTACAGCCCGCGCAACAAGATCCTCGCGACCTCGCTGCTGGTCGAGGCCTTCCTGTACGAGGAGCAGACGCGCCGCGGCGTGTCCATCAAGCACTGGGAAGAGTTCGAGGACGTGGCCGACCATTGCACCGTCTGCCACAAGTGCCTCACGCCTTGCCCGGTCAACATCGACTTCGGCGACGTTTCGATGAACATGCGCAACCTGCTGCGCAAGATGGGCCAGAAGACCTTCAGGCCGGGTAATGCCGCGGCCATGTTCATGCTCAATGCGACCAACCCGCAGACCATCAAGCTGGCCCGCGGCGCGATGGTGGGCGTGGGCATGAAGGCCCAGCGCCTGGCGCATGACGTGCTGAAGCTGGCGGCCCGCAAGCAGACGAATGCACCGCCGGCCTCGGTGGGCACGGCTCCGATCAAGGAGCAGGTGATCCACTTCATCAACAAGAAGATGCCGGGCAACCTGCCCAAGAAGACGGCGCGTGCGCTGCTGGACATCGAAAACGCCGACTACGTGCCCATCATCCGCAACCCGGTGACGACCACGCAGGAAACCGAGGCAGTGTTCTATTTCCCTGGCTGCGGCTCGGAGCGCCTGTTCAGCCAGGTGGGCCTGGCCACGCAGGCCATGCTCTGGCACGCCGGCGTGCAGACCGTGCTGCCGCCCGGCTACCTGTGCTGCGGCTACCCGCAGCGCGGCTCCGGCCAGTTCGACAAGGCCGAGAAGATCATCACCGACAACCGGGTGCTGTTCCACCGCGTGGCCAACACGCTGAACTACCTGGACATCAAGACCGTGGTGGTCTCCTGCGGCACCTGCTACGACCAACTGCAGGGCTACCAGTTCGACAAGATCTTCCCCGGCTGCCGCATCATCGACATCCACGAATTCCTGCTGGAAAAGGGCATCCGGCTGGACACCTCCACGGGCGCCGGCTACCTCTACCACGACCCCTGCCACAGCCCGATGAAGCTGCAGGAGCCGATGAAGACGGTCAAGGCCCTTGTCGGCAACCAGGTGGTCAAGAGCGACCGCTGCTGCGGCGAGAGCGGCACGCTGGGCGTGAGCCGGCCGGACATCTCGACCCAGGTGCGCTTCCGCAAGGAAGAGGAGATCCGCAAGGTCGAGACCCAGCTGCGGGCCGATGGCACCGTGACGGCGGACCAGAACCTGAAGATCCTGACCTCCTGCCCGAGCTGCCTGCAAGGCTTGAGCCGTTACGGCGACGACCTGAAGAGCGGCCTGCTGGAAGCCGACTACATCGTCGTCGAGATGGCCCGCAAGATTCTCGGCGAGGACTGGATGCCCAAATACGTGGCGCGCGCCAACGCCGGTGGCATCGAACGGGTGCTGGTGTGAGCGCGGCGACACCTGCGCTGTTCCGTCACCCCGGCTGCGCGCTATGCGAGCCGGCGGCTGCCGGCACCGCGCTGCGCATTGCCGAAGACGCGCGGCTGCACGTGATCCGCGTGCTGGACGCGCCGGACTTCCCGGCCTTCTACCGCGTGATCTGGCACAGCCATGTCGCTGAATTCAGTGGCCTCAATGCGGCCGACCGCCTGCACTGCATGGACGTGGTCGCTGCATTGGAGCAGGCCTTGATCGAGACGCTGGCGCCAACCAAGGTCAACCTCGCCGCCCTGGGCAACATGGTGCCGCACCTGCACTGGCACGTGATCGCCCGCTTCGACTGGGATGCGCAGTTCCCGCAGCCGATCTGGGGTGCGAAGCAGCGCGAGGTGGCGGATGCTGCCGCACGCCTGGCCGTGCCGCTGGCGACGCTGGACGAGCGCGTGC
>NZ_VIDT01000238.1 GCF_006519715.1 Ideonella azotifigens | reverse complement strand
GTGATCGTGCGCAGCTCGGCCAATGTGCACGCCGGCGCGCGCAGCCGGCAGTCGGCCGTGGTGCACGGCGTGCTGCTGCTGGCCAGCGTGTTCCTGCTCACCGAGCTGATCAACCTGATCCCGCTGGCCTGCCTGGCGACCATCCTGATCTTCACCGGCCTGAAGCTGGCGAAGCCTTCGCTGCTGGTCACCGCTGCGCGCCAGGGGCCGGACCGCCTTCTGCCTTTTGTCGCCACCATTGCCGGCGTGCTGGCCACCGACCTGTTGATCGGCATCGGCATCGGGGTGGCCTTCAGCGTGGCGATGAGCGTGCGCGTCAGCCTGTTGCGGCCGTTCACCGTCGCACGGCATGACGACCATGTGCTGCTGACCTTTCGCAAGGACGTGACCTTCCTGGCCAAGGTGGCGCTCAAGCGAAGCCTGGCCCATATTCCCGATGGCAGCGTGCTGCTGGTGGATGCCAGCCGGGCCGATTTCGTGGACCCTGACGTGCGGGACCTGCTGGACGAATTCAGCGCCGACGCTGCCAGGCGCGGCATCCGGGTCGAATGGCATCGCCCGCCGCATGCGGTGACACGGCACACCGGCCTGTCCTTCAAATGGGCACGCGAGGCCGGCATGGCACGCTGAAGCCAGGAGGACATCGGGGAGCCGGGACGGACCGGCTTTTGCGTCGAGACCGGCCCATCATCAAGCCGATCCTCGCCATTGACGGTTGCTGCGCGCGGCCGGCCTTTCTTGACTTCGTAACCTGGCGCTGACGCTCGGTGAGCGGATGTGGCGCCACGGATTCAACTCGCATGCCCCGAGTCGCCGCGATGGGGCATCCGTCACTAGAATTGCGCCATTCACCGCTGCGGGCTTAGCGCCCGGAGCGGGTTTGGCCGTGCGCCTTCGCCGGCTGAAACGAGCTGGCGGCCTCGCAGGGGCTGGCCAAACCAGGTTCCCGCAGCGCGCCTGGCTCGGTGTCCCGAGCTGCATCAACGGCTGTCTGGCGCATGAAGCTGCAAGCGACAACCGATGTGATCCATTGCTACCAGGGCTGGGAGCTGAGGGTCGACGAGCACCAGCTGCTTGTGCAGGGCAAGCCGGTCAAGATCGGCCGGTCCGCCTTCATGCTGCTGCTTGCCTTGATCGAGGGGCGGGGAAGCGTGGTGCGCAAGGACGAGCTGATTGCCGCAGCCTGGCCGGGGCGAAGGAACGCCCGGTGGCCACCACCGTGCCGACGGCCTCGGCCGCTGTCTCCGCGGCCACGTCCCTTCTGAGACGCGACACCGATCTTGTGCAGGTGATCGGGCTCATGAAGCAGGTGCCGCTGGTCAGCAGCGTCGGCACCGGCGAGGTGGGCCAGACTTCGCTGGCGCGCATCGGTTTTCAGCGCCCGGCGCTGTCGAGCTGCGGCCAGTTCGCTGGCCGCCACACGTTTGTGGGACGTGCTCGCCTGCCGGCTGGGTTGCGCTCTCTCACAGAGGCCCATCCGGGAAAATACGTCGGTGAACGCGGGTGTGCCTGCTGAAGTGGCTCCTACACTCAAACAGGCAGTGCGCGTGAACCGTCCGCTGCCGACGCCCTTCGCGGTTGCTGTTGTTGCGGCGGCTGCGTGGCCAGGGAGCTACGTCAGATGCGGTGTGCGACGTACACGCCGCGAGCAGCAGTGGAATGGACATGGATGTTGCGCCCACTCTAGCCACGGTGGATTCGCTCGGGCTGGACCGACGCCTGGCGCGGTGGCTCGTGCTCGCCAACCTGGTGATGTTGGCGTTCCTTGCCGGCCTCGCCACGCTGGCCCTGCAAGGCAGCTACCGCACGCACGCACAGCGCGCCCAGGCCACCAGCGAGAACCTTGCCACCACGCTGCAGCAGACGATTGCCTCGGAGCTGGCCCAGGTGGATCTGGCGCTGCTGAACGTGAGGACCTCGCTGCGCCGCAGTGGCCAGACCAGCGAGTCGACCGACCCGGTCGTCGAGGCCGTGTTGGCCGATCAGATGCGCGTGCTGCCGGTGCTGGACAGCCTGCGCATTGCCGACGCATCCGGTCTGGTGCGCCATGGCCCGGGTGTGGCGGGCGCGCCGGTGAACATGAGCAACCGCCTAGTGTTCCAGCGTGCGCGTGACGAGGCCAGTGACAGCCTGCAGGTGTCAGAGCCGCTGCAGGCCCGCATCAGCCGCAAGTGGGTGATCGCGGTGGTGCGGCGGCTGGAGCGGCCGGATGGCAGCTTCGACGGGGTCGTCTATGCCACGCTTGCGGTCGATCATTTCCAGCAGATCCTTGGCGCGATGGACCTGGGGCCGCAGGACGCCGTGACACTGCGCAGTACGTCGCTGCAACTGATCGCACGCCACAGTCCGTTGGCTGCGGCGCAGCCGGTGCCGGTGGGCAACGCCGTGGTGTCGGCCGAGCTGGCCGCGGCGGTGCGGGCGAACCCGGCCAGCGGCAGCTTCATGTCCGTCACCCCGGTGGACAAGGTCGAGCGCCTGACTGCCTACCGACAGGTCAAACCGTATCCGCTGATGGTCCTGGTGGGCCTGGGCACCGAGGACTTCTTTTCGCCCTGGCACGAGCAACGCGCCCAGTTGCTGGGGCTGTTGCTCGCGTTGACGCTGGCGATGGCCGGGGGATCGGTGATCGCGCTGCGCAGCGCGCGGCGGCAGACGGCGGCCAGTCGTGCGCTGCTGGCCGAAGCCCGCCGCAGCGAAACCTTGCTGCGGGTGGCCTGCGACGGTATTCATGTGCTGGACCGCAGCGGCGCCCTTGTGCGCTGCAGCGACTCGTTTGCCACGATGCTGGACCAGGCCCCCAGGGCCATGCCGGGCCGCAACGTGCGCAGCTGGGAAGCGGTGATGACGGACACAGAGCTGGCCGAGCGCCTGCGCGGCATCCAGGTTGGCGAGACACAGCGCTTCGAAACCCGGCACCGTCGTCGTGACGGCAGCCTGATCGAGGTCGAGGTCCAGAGCCGGGCCGCCGAGATCGACGGCCGCGAGCTGATCTATTGCGCCGCGCGCGACATCACCGAGCGCAAGCAGATGCAGGCCGAGCTGGCCGAGTCGGCCCAGCGCATCCGCGACCTCTACGACCAGGCCCCTTGCGGCTACCACTCGCTCGACGCCAACGGCGTGTTCGTGCATGTCAATGCCACCAGCGCCGCATGGCTGGGACTTCCTGCCAGCGAATTGATCGGCCAGCGCCGCATCACAGACTTCTTCACCGACGAAGGCCGCGACGCCTTCGCCCTGAACTTCCCGCTGTTGCAGGCCACTGGCCGGGTCCAGGACCTCGAATTCGACCTGTTGTCGGCAAACGGTGCGCGGCGCAGGGTGCAGATCAGTGCGACCGCGATCTACGACGATCAGGGGCGCTTCCTGATGAGCCGCTCCGTGGTGCACGACATCACGCCGCTGCAGGAGGCCCAGGCCCTGCGGCTGGCCGCCGTGCAGCTGCAGGCCGAGAACCGCAACCTGCAGGCAAGCAGCCGGGTCCAGCAGGCGTTCCTGAACAATCTCTCGCACGAGCTGCGCACGCCACTCAATGCCGTGCTGGGCCTGTCCAGGCTGCTGCGCTCCGGCACCGTGGCACCCGGCTCGCCCAAGCACGAGGAATTCCTGGACCTCATTGGCCGCAGCGGGCAACAACTGCTGGGCCTGATCGACACCATCCTGCAGTACTCGCGGGCCGAAGCCGGCAAGCTCCCGCTGCTGCCCGAGCGCACCGAGCTGACCAGCCTGGTGGCCGAGTTGCAAGCCGTCTTCGAGGAGCAGCTGCAAGCCAGGCAACAGGTGCTGCAGGTGAGCATTGCGCCGGCGGTGCAAAGCGTCATGCTGGACCCGCTGCGCCTGAAGCAGGTGCTGGCCACCTACCTGGCCAACGCCATCAAGTTTTCGCCTGACCAGGGCGTGCTGCAGCTGCGCGCGCAGCGCGACGGTGACCGGGGCTTGCGCATCGAGGTGGAGGACCACGGCATCGGCATCGCCGGGTCCGACCTGTCCCGCATCTTCATGCCCTTTCGCCAGCTCAGCGAAGGCACCGCCAAGCGCTACGCCGGCGTCGGCATCGGCCTGGCGCTCGCCCGCCGCATCATCGAGTCACAAGGCGGCAGCGTGGGCGTGCGCAGCCGCGAAGGCCAGGGCAGCGTGTTCCACCTGGTGCTGCCGGACGTGGTGTGAGCCGGGCTGGTGGGTCGAAGGTCCGCCAGCCCGGCATCAGGCGCCGCGGTCAGGGCGCCACGACCGTTACCGTGGGCACCAGGTCGAAGCCCTGGATTTCGAAGGGCTTGTCGGGGGTGGACAGCCACAGCGAAGGGAAGTACTGGGCGCCGGACTGGAGCTTGGTGATTTGCGGCAGTGGCTTGGCGATGTTGCGGGTTTCGCCAGGCTGCAGCGTGATCAGCGTCTGCGCCTGGCCGCCGTCGCTTGGCACGCTGAAGGCGGTGGTATTGGCGGGCGAGCCGGTGGGTTGCACCAGGGCCGAGGTCCAGAAGGCCAGGGTCTTGGCGGTGGTGCCGGTGTTGCTCAGGTCGTAGCTGTAGCTGCACTTGCTGCCGGCGGGCAGGGCGTCGCCGTTGGCGCAGCCCTTCACGTTGGCCACGACGATGTGCTTGGGCGGGATGGTGAAGTTGGTGACCGGTGCGGTCGTGCCGTCGTAGTCGAAGGTGGCCGAGTAGCCGATGTCGAAGCCGGTGGAGCCGGTGGCCCAGAACTGGTAGCGGCCGGCAGCGAGCTTGCGGGTGTCGATGCTGAAGCTGCCGTCCAGGCCGGCCTGCGCGCCATCGATGTAGCCGGTGCACAGCGCATAGCCGGGCTGGGCGCAGGCGTACAGGTTGACGTAGGGCGGGAAGGGCTGGGTCACCGGTGTGCCGGTGTCAGCGTTCAGCAGGGTGCCGGTGAAGCTGACCGTGGTGGCGCCGGCAACGGACTTGCGGGCGCCCAGTGTGGCTTGGCGGGCCGCCTTTTCGCGCCGCAGATTGCCTTCATGGATCAGTTTGGCCTGCGTGAGGCTCAGGCTGCTGGTGCCACGGGCGGTGACGGTGAAGCCGAAGCCGGTCTGGCCCATGGTGGCCAGCGGCTTGCCGATCTTGCCGACGTAGACCGTGGCCTGGCCGGTCACGCCGGTGAGCGCGCTGGCAATCGGCAGCACCTGGCTGACAACGGCCGAAGCGCCGGCGGCGATCTGCACATGCGCCGGCGTGTAGGCCGCGGCACCGGTCATGAAGTTGGATGTGCCGTAAGGCGCGCCGCTGGGGCTGGCGTCCACCACGGTCCAGACGTCGACGTCGATGGCTGACGCGGTGGTGTTGGTGACCGTGACGCTGAAGCTGCAGTCACCCCCTTGCGTGCTGCGCTTGCAGGCGGTGGGCGAGGACAGCGTGACCGGCAGCGGCTTGACCTTCAGCGCGATCTTGGCAACGGTCTCCGGGCCTTCGTAGGCGAAGGGGGCGGAGTAGGTGCTGCCGTAACCGTTGGGCACGGTGTGCAGCTGGTAGTAGCCAGGGTCCATGCCGCCCAGCGACAGCGCAAAGCTGCCGTCGGTCGCAACCGGCAGGGTGACCACTTCGTCGCGGCAGGTGTCGTAGCCCGGGCCGTCGCAGTGCAGCAGCGAGACGGGGCCGAGGTTGGGCGGCAGCGGCTGGCCGGTGCTGGCTTCGGTGACGGTGCCGGTCAGGTAGGGCGCGGCCGGCTTGATGACCTTGAGGGTGTAGGTGCCCAGTTCGTAAGGGCTGCCTTCGAAGAAGAAGTCCGGGAAACCGGCGGCGGCGAAGATCACCACGCCATCGGCTGGCACCTTGAACAGCACACGCGAGTCCATGTCCGGGCCGGCGTAGTCGTTCATCGCGATCTGCTGGCAGCTGCTGTCGAACACGCCAACGATGCTGTCCAGCAAGCTGCCGCCGCCGCCGAGATTGGCCGACAGGTTGGCCTGCAGCAGCTTGCCGGGCGTGGCGGTGACGCGGTGGAAGTCCACGTCACCGGTGACGATCTCGCCGGTGACGGAGGTGCCCGGTGCGGCGCCGATGTCCTGCGCGATGGCGCAGCTGTTGTTGGGCTCGACTTCGGCCACCTTGGCCTGGACCCAGGGGCTGAGGGCGGCCAGCGCCAGGGCGAGGACGGTCTTGCGGGGAACTGCTTGGCTCATGATGAAGAGACTCCGGTGGTGCGCATCACCGAGCGATCTGCCGGTGTGTGTGCAGCCAGTTTCGCAACCGGTGTTCCTCATGGAAGGGGCTGGCCAGCCGATCCAGCAAAAACCAAGGGATTCCAGAAAAAAACCAGCCTGCTGCCGGCATGGCGGTCATGGAACCGGCAGCCGTTGCCTTTTCGTGCCCTGCGGAAGGCGCAGCTCAGGGGGCTTCTGGCACGCGCACCAGGTCGGCCTGCGCCGATCCCTTGCGTGTGACCAGCGCCTGGCCGCGGCCATCGACCGACAGCGAGCGGTAGGCGCCCACCGCGCCGGCCGGCAGCTCCAGCATTGTCTGGTCGTGGCCGCCGGCATCCCGGCGCAGCACCCGGTCGGCGCTGGCGCTGCGTGAGATGCGCCAGATCGCGCCATCGCGCCACCGCCAGTTGCCCCAGTCCTTGGGTGCCAGGTCTTCCAGCACCAGTTCGATGGGACCCCCGGTGCTGCCGTCGTCGTTCAGCGGCCGGCGCCACAGGCCGCGCAGGCCTTCACGGCTGAAGTACAGCCAGCGCCGGCCCTCGGTGCGCACTTCCTGTCCGAAGCGGGCCTGGTCGCCGGAGAGTTGGGTCAGCCCTTGCGTGGGCAGATCGAAGCGCCACAGCGCGGCGCTGCCGTTGTGATCGTCCGAGACCAGCATCAGCGAGCGGCTGTCCTCGCTCCAGCTGGCGTTGGACAGCATCGCCGGCAGCTCGATCACCTGAGGTTTGGCATCGGCCGGACCGTCCAGCCGGCCCACCACCAGGCGGTTGCCGGGGCGGCCGGCGAGCGGGGTCATGGCGGTGGCGTAGAACTTGCCGTCCGGGCTGCAGCCCGCCGGCTCGGGCGTGCCGTCTTCCGGCAGCGGCAGCTCGTGGGGCTCAGCCTGGGCGCCGTCGCGGTACCAGAGGCCGATGCGGCGCGAGCGGAACGAGATGAACAGCACGTGCTCCGCGTCTGCGCAGGCGTCGCCGTAGAGGTCGCGGCTGGTGGAGCGGATGGCCTCGCGAAGCTGCAGCTGCGCCTGCCCATCGGCCGCGGCGTAGCGCTCGATGTGGTCGTCGAACAGCTGCACGCTGGCGGCCATGTCGCCTGCAGCCCCCGCTCCGTTCGCCCCGGCGGGCATGGCGGTCAGGCTGGTCACGTTTTCCACCCGCGAAAAGCGCCGCGGCGCGCCGCCATCCCGGTCCACCTGCCAGAGCGCAAAGTCGCCCGCCAAGCCGGCGGAGAACACCACCGCGGTGTCGTCCTGCCGCCAGGCCATGGCCCAGATCGGCTTGTCGGCCTCGATCAGTTGCAGCGCTTCGCCGCTCTGCACGTCCAGCCGCAGCAGGCCGGCCACTGTGTCCTTCAGCAGCATCACCGCCAGGTGTTTGCCGTCATGCGACCAGTCCATCTGCCCATAGCCCAGGCCGGCGGGCGCCTCGGCCAGCGTGCGTTCCTGTCCGTCCGCCAGGCGGCGAAGCTGCAGCCGTTGGCC
>NZ_VIDT01000237.1 GCF_006519715.1 Ideonella azotifigens | reverse complement strand
GTATTCGTAGGTGGTCGCTTTGCCGCGCGGGTCGGTCTCGGTCAGCGCTTGGCCGTACTGGTTATACGTATAGCTCCACTTGCGCTTCTCGCCGAGCGCTGCGTTGAAGCCCAGGTTGCCCAGGGCGTCGGCCGTCGTGTGTTCATAGCGTCGGCATACGACGGCAATCTTGCTGCCATCCGGAAGCAGGGGCGCGTCCGGCGCACACACAGGCGTTCCGCCCAGGATCGGATCTTGAACGCCGTTGTAAACCAGGGTTGTGATCTTGCCGGGTTCCGCCATTCGTGTTTTTAGATTCCACAATGGGTGCCATTGGGTAGTAATCTTCCGCTGCGGCATATCAGCAGGCAGCCCAACTGGGACGGAATACGCTGCGACATCCGTCGGACAGGTGTCGGATGTTCCTAGCCCCTCTACCCTTACCGTCTCCAAATTCCGACTGGTGTCGTACGCCATGCAGCTCCGCTTGCCTGAGAAGTCAAGACGGTTAACGATATTTGAGTTTGCGTCATAGACCAGCTGACTATCAGCCGCAGCGCAGCCACTGCCCCCCGGCTGAGTTCTGCTGACCGGCAAACCGTCATTATTGAACGTAATGTCAATATTGGAATTCAATGGACTGTTGACATGTACGACACCAGACAAACCCATGTCCAAATTTCTAGGATCGTCAATTTTCCACCGCTCGACGCCGTCACCATGAAACGTGTCAGCAGCCCTGGAATCGATATACTTGTAGGTAGCAAAGCGCTTACCGTCCTCATCGACAACCCCGGTCAACAAGTTAGCGCTCGGAGCACGATACCAGTCCCCAGAAACATGCTCCGGTTCGTTCCAGTAATAATTTTTTGTATTTAGATCGGGATAAATTACAGAAGAAGGCACAACGCCAGAGGATCCCGTCGTCGGATCAATCACACCAGAGGATGGGGTACTTCGGTGCGAGTAATTGACGACAGCCCCATTCGGTAGCACAATGTTTTGCACTTGATTTAAATCATTGCGACCGATGAACAATTGCCGGCCATAAATGTCTTCAATACTGCTCGCCAAGCCGGAATCGCTTGACATATATTTAGGATAAATCCGCCCGCCACCAGCGGGTGCGACTTCGACCAAGCGAGAAGATGCATCGAATACTTTTTGAAGATTTGTGCCAAGGTCAGTCAGCACCCACGATCCGTCAGCGCGAGGTCCGAGCAACCGTTGAAACCATTCACCATGAACCGATTGCCAGCCATCATTTACCTTAACAAATGAAATCCCTACTCCGCCTGCACCAACTGGGCTCGCGTACGATGGATCTTCGGAAAGATATTTAAAGCAATCCTCCGCAGCAGGGTTATCTACCACCCCCCGTTTACAGCCACGCGGCTGCCAATAGGACCATCGCCCGGACACTCCTGGCGCAACGAACGTATGTTCGAAATTAAACTGAAACTGACCGGTTTTACTTGAATAGTCCCTACTTATTGTCAATAACCCCTTAGGATCGTCGAAGTCGATCTCCGTTTGAATTTTGGAGGCATCGCCCGCAGATATTGGATTGCCAAACCTATCCGATGCACAACGCTGGCAAGCTTGCGTTTGTATTTCTCGTGTGCATATTGGCTGGCCGTCGGTAGTGGCGCCAGTACGATAGCCTTCCGGACAATACCATCCAGTGAGCGTCGAACTCGTATCAATTTGATCATGGCTGGAGTCAGTCCAAGTATCATACCAATGATCCATTACACACTTGCGTACCGGCTCTCCCCAAATGTTTCCCCCATCGCCACCGTCACAAGGAGTGGATCCTAGTACGTTAACGACATAACGCCCATTGCCAAATTGGCTTATCAAAGAAACAGAGCTTTGCTCCGCCTTCTCTCTGTCGAAGAAATTGGTGCTGCCCGTGTAATCCTTATACCACACATTTGCCTTCAAAATCTCCATCCGAGAATAGGCGAGCACTTGTGGACAGAAAGCAAAAAATGCCATAAAGAAAAGAATTCTATTTGTTTTTTTCATCACGCCCTCCAGGGTGGTTGAGATTTTGAAAAATTACTTGTATATGCCGGTTACGGCCTATAGATAGGGTAGATCTCATGCATGGATATATCCATAATCGCTACGCGCGCACGATCCAAAACCGCAATGGCTCTGCCCAAAGCCCCATGCATATCACGCCGGAGCGACCACGATTCGCCCTGCGCGAGCAGGGCGCACGGCGTGAGTGAAAGGACCGGTCATCTGATCAATCTTCCGACCATTCGCCGGCATGATCGTTTTGCTTGTCATGGGTTTCCTCCGCGTGTGATTGTTGGGGCGGCTCATTGCAAGCCGGAGACGCTTTGCATGCGTCCGAGTGCGTCATAGGTCCGGGTGACCGTGCGCACCAGCGTGCGGGTGGCCACGTCGGTGCCCTTGAAGTAGCTCTCGGTGAGCCGGTTGCCGGCGTTGTCGAGCTCGTAGTGCTCGCTGTTGCCGTCCGAGCTGCTCACGTCGGTGAGGCGGTGCGCGTCGTCGTAGGTGTTGAGGGTCCAGCTGCCGTCTGGCTGCGTGACTTGCTTGAGCAGGCCGGTGGCGTAGTAGTCGTAGCTGGTGACCAGCCCGGTGCCGCCGCCTGCCGGGGTCTGGGTGAGCTTGCTCAGCCAGCCTCGCACGTGGTACTCCCGGCTCTCCGTGCTGCCGTTGGGCAGCACGGTGGTGAGCACTTGGCCGAGCTTGTTGTACTCGGTGTACTGGGTCTTGAGGGGGTTGGCGGTGCTGGGGCCCTGGGTCACGGTCTTGAGGTCGCCCAGGGTGTGGCCGCGGGCGGCTGCGCCCTCGCCGGTGAAGCTGGTGGGTTCGGTCCAGTATTCGTAGTTGGTCGCTTTGCCGCGCGGATCGGTCTCGGTGAGCACCTGGCCGTATTGGTTGTAGCTGTAGCTCCAGCTGCGGGTGTCGGTCACGGTGGCGTTGGCCGCACTCAGGTTGCCCAGCGTGTCGGTGGTGGCCTGCTCGTAGCGCTTGCAGACCACGGCGATCTTGCTGCCGTCAGGCAGTGCTGGCGCGCTGGGGGCGCAGTTCAGTTTGGGGTGCGCCGGGTCCACCAGGTCGGTCTGGTCGTTGTAGACCGTGGTGGTGATCAGGTTGGGCTCGACCACCTGGGTCTGCAGGTTCCACTGCGGGTGCCACTGGGTGCTGATCTTGCGCTGGGGCTTGGCCGGGCCGACGATGGTCGCGGTGTAGCTGGCCACGTCCGCCGGGCAGGTGTCGGCTGACTTGAGGCCTTCCACCCGCACCGTCTCCCGGTTGCTGCTGTCGTAGGCCATGCAGCTTCGGTTGCCAGCGAAGTCGACTTTGCTGGTGACGTTGCCTTGGACGTCCAAAATGACACTACTCGTCGACGCAGCACAGCCTGACCCAGCTGGCTGGGTTCTCGTTTGAACATGTGGGTAGCCAAACACCGTGGACGAACCGAGCCCGATCGCCGATCCTTTTGGGTCAGTCAACGTCGGGCTGATGGGAGCTTGCCACTCGTGGTAGCGATAGATCATCTTCGCCGCCGAATCATAAACCTCCGTCACGATTGGTTGCGGAGCAGTGTCATAGGCAACGCTGTAGCGGTTCACTGAGCCGGCATGCTCCGTGGAAACTGCTCGCCCCTGCGCGTCATATCCAAATGTGGAGTACCGCCTCCCCTGCTCGTCGATAACCCCGGTCAAGGCCCAGGGCAGCGCAGGCAGCTCGTACACAAATTGACGCACACCGGTATCGGCCCAAGTGACCAACGAAAGGTTACCGCCGGCATCGTAGTTAACGAGCGTCGTTTGATCAGCAGAGTCAGTGATTTGGGTCACACGTCCGTCTGTGGCAGCAGCACCTCCCGGCGACAACGTGTATGAGAAGCTGAAATTTCTCCCAAAACTATCAGAAACCAGAATTAGGTACCCAGAGGCCGGCGCTATTGATGCAGGTGTTGTGGTATCGCTGTACGAGAAAGTTATATTTCTACCATCAGCATAGTTGATAACTGAAAGTCTGCCGAGGCCATCATAGCTCTCGACCGCCCCTGAGCTCATATCGGTATAACGATAGAGGCCAGAGACGAGGCTCAGCCGATCGGTGACATCGGCATCGCTGCTGATAGAGGTGCCATCGACTTGAAAGCTTACAATTCGACCATCCCCTCGATATGCCTGCACAATCACCTGATTCGGACTGGCCACGATTTTTCGGTGCGAGGTGCTAAACCATAGTGCACCAAACCCCGGAGCATCACCAAATGACTGAGCAGTTTTACCGTCGGCCTGCGCAACCATCTGTCTTGAACTGTCGTAAGTAAGTTTGAGCGATTGATGCCCAAGTTCCAGACCCATATCCACCGACTCTCGCTTGGAGCCAGTGAGAGGATATATTGGATTACCGGCTCCGTCACCACAAGCAGGTGGCTTGTTGCCACGTTGAATGTCCTTAATTGGCACACAGACATGATCTTGCCCTACAAGCCGCGTGTCTACGGGACACGAAATCCACGAGACCGCATATGAACCAGTGCATGGATATATATTAGGATCATTGTTTCGCGTATAGCCCCCACCCCACGGTCCGGTAGTTGATACAGGCGGATTTGGCTCCGAGCCACTCCAAAAACAGCTCGCGTTCAAGCCCTGCGTTGCCGATAGATATGCATTGACTTTCTGCTCAGAGAAGGCGCGAACTTCGCCCCAATTGCCATTCATCGCTTCTCCGTTAAAGCTGTAGCTCCAGAATTGCGCCTCGGCGGCGGGACAAAACAATGCCGCCGAAATCCCTAGCAAAAATATATGGCCATAGAAAATTTCTTTTTTGCAAACACTGGCCTTCATTGCATTCGAGAATTTCGAATTCTGCAAGCTGACATCTTCATGTTTCATCATTTCCCTCCCTGCTATCGCCTCTATGCTAGTGATGGCCATTCACGTGGCACCTCTGTTGCACATTCGTCAGTTAGTCGATCATTAGAAACCTTCAATGGGCGTCACTCATTGCATCCCTGAGACGCTTTGCATGCGTCCCAATGCGTCATAGGTGCGCGTGACCGTCTTGACCAAGACCTTGGTGGCCGGGTCGGTGCCCTTGTAGTAGCTCTCGGTGAGCCGGTTGCCGGCGTTGTCGAGTTCGTAGTGCTCGCTGTTGCCGTCCGAGCTGCTCACGTCGGTGAGTCGGTGGGCGTCGTCATAGGTGTTGAGCACCCAGCTGCCATCAGGCTGCGTGACTTGCTTGAGCAAGCCGGTGGCGTAGTAGTCGTAGCTGGTGACCAGCCCGGTGCCGCCGCCGGCCGGGGTCGGGGTGAGCTTGGTCCACCAGCCGCGCAGGTGGTACTCCCGGCTCTCGGTGCTGCCGCTGGGCAGCAGGGCGAGGGGGCGGCTGGCCGTTCTCTCTTGCGTGCTGCGAGGCTCGCAAGGGGACCGCATCTCTGAAAATCTCTCATTCATGGCTCTTCCCAGAGCCATGGCAGATTGCACCGAACAGCCCGTGGACCAACTACGCAAGTCAAGCTCGCGTGCTTGATCATCGAAGCATCGCTTCGATGTACTGGATCGCTCAGTCTCCTCCCTGCGAAGACTCTTCTTGTTTGATTGCTGGATACCTCGGTCCAGAAGCACTTTACAGCAGGGGCACTTGGCAAGTTTCCTTAAGTTTGAGGATGTTCCCCTCGGGTTGCGGGTTGCGACATTGAAGCATTGGCTCAACACAGCGCTGGCTCAAGGCCCCGAGTTCGACACCAACTTCTGTCCGGCCAACCTTGATCGTGTCTGCAAGGCTGGAAGCCGGGCGAAAGCACAAGACTGTGAACTTGGCGTTGGGACTGGTCCGACACATCCTGAATCTGGCCAGCAAGAGCTGGCGTGATCAGGATGGCAGGACCTGGCTGGAGCATGCACCGGCGATCACGCTGCTGCCCCTGACCGGGCATCAACGCGAGCCGAGGCCGATCACGTGGGCGAAGCAAAGAGCGCTGCTCCCGTTGCTGCCGGCACATCTGGCTCGAATGGCACTGTTCAAGCTGAATACCGGCGTTCGAGACGACGTGGTGTGCAGCCTGCGCTGGGAATGGGAGATCCGTGTGCCGGAGCTGGGCGTGTCGGTTTTTGAGGTGCCACGTGAGCACGTCAAAGGCCGCAGGCGCTCACGGGTGCTGGTCTGCAACAGTGTGGCTCAGTCGATCCTCGAGTCCGTGCAAGGGCAACACAAGGAATTCGTCTTCGTGTGGCGTCGTGAACGAGTGAAGAGGCTGGACAAAGAACCGGTGATGGTCTACCAGCCTGTGCGGGCGATGAACAACACTGCGTGGCAGAACGCGCGCAAGAAGGCCGGGCAGGGGGACCTGCATGTGCACGACCTGCGGCACACCGTCGGCATGCGATTGCGTGAAGCCGGTGTGCCGGAGGGCACGATCGCGGACATCCTGTGGCACAGCAAGCAAACCATGACCCAGCACTACAGCGTGGCGCAGATCGTCGAAATACATGCGGCGCCGGAGAAGGTCAAGGAAGACAGCGGTCGCTGGAACCGCAGTCTGGCCATGCTGAAGAGGGAACAACGAGAGGGTCTGGGAGGGGCGACTCCCCCAAAAGTCCCCCAGGAAAGAAAAACGGGTTAGATGCCTTTGCATCTAACCCGTTGATCTAGAACCGAAGTTCTGGTGCGGCTGGCAGGATTCGAACCCACGACCCCTTGGTTCGTAGCCAAGTACTCTATCCAACTGAGCTACAGCCGCTTGCTGTTCGCTGAAGCTAGCAGTATATGCCGGATTAAACTTGCCGCGCAAGTGTTCGGCCGAAAAATTTGGGCACCTCGGCTGGGCGCCCCTCTGACGCCCCGGAGCGTACTGCCGCGACGCTGGCCAGACGGAGGCAGCGCCCACGAAACCTCACTGCGCCGTGACCTTGGCGGTGCGCACCACGCGGCCCCATTTCACGATGTCCGAATCGATCAGCTTCGCGAACTGCTCTGGCGTGCTCTGCAAGGGCTCCACGCCCAGCCTGGCGAACTGATCGCGCACATCGCTGCCCTGGGTGATGGCGGCGAGCTCACGGTTGAGCCGCAGCACCAGTTCGGGCGGCGTGGCTGCCGGCACCACGATGCCGAACCAGGACTCGGCCAGCAAGTCCGGCAGGCCCACCTCGGTGGCCGAAGGCACGTCCGGTGTCACAGGGGAGCGCTGCGCACTGGTGACCACCAGCCCGCGCAGCTTGCCCGCGCGGATCTGCGGCGCCAGGATGGCCACGGTGTCGGACGCCACCTGCACCTGGTTGCCCAGCAAGGCGGTGACGGCCTGCACGCTGCCGGCAAACGGCACGTGCAGCATGTCCACGCCGGCCTGTGCTTTCAGCAACTCGCCGGTCAGGTGGCAGGTCGTGCCATTGCCGCAGGAGGTGAAGGCCAGCGCGCCGGGTTGGCGCTTGGCTTCGGCGATCAGCTGCGGCAAGGTCTGGATGGGCGACGCGGCATTGACCGCGATGATGAACGCAGTCGACGCCACCAACCCCACCGGCGCGAAGCTCTTGACCGGGTCATAGGGCAGCTTGGCATGCAGCGCGGGGTTGATCGCGAGCTGGCCATTGGTTGCCAGCGACAAGGTGTAGCCGTCCGGCGCCGCCTGTGCAGCGGCCTGCGCCGCGACG
>NZ_VIDT01000236.1 GCF_006519715.1 Ideonella azotifigens | reverse complement strand
CACAGGGGTCGGCTCCGGCAAGCCCTGGTCGGCCAGCGCACGCAGCAGGGCGGGCGCCAGGCCCAGCGATTCAAAAGACATCCGGCGCCCTCATCAAGATTCGGCGGCCAGTGTATGCGGGGCGTCCGGTGTAGCCCCAAATCGGCCCGCGGGTTTAGCATCCGCGGGTGTTGCCAACCCCCGCTCGTCTTGCTTCAATGCCTTGCCGCTCGCTCAGTCACAGTCCGAACCAAGCCGACCTTCACGGGTTGCTTGTCCGCCAGCGCAGGAAGGCCTGTCGGTGAGCCGGCACCAGGACGCGCTCAACAGCGAACCTGCGCAGGCTGAACTGCTGGCGCGCATCCAGGCCATCTGGCATGGCGCGCGCGCGCAGGCGGCGCGGTCGGTCAACTCGGCGCATGTGCGGGCGAACTGGTTGATCGGCCAGCAAATTGTCGAGGCCGAGCAGGGCGGGGCCCAACGTGCGGGTTATGGCCAGGCCCTGCTGAAAGGGCTCGCGGCCCGTCTGGGCGCCGAGCTTGGCAGCGGCTTTTCGCTCACTGCGCTGAAACACATGCGCAGCTTTTACCTCGGCTACCCTCAGCTGCTGGAGAAAGGTCACGCACTGCGTGACCTTTCCGAGCCGACGGATTGGCGCCCCGGCCAGCTTCACACCGCATTGGCGTGGACACACTATCGCGCCTTGTTGAAGGTGGCGCGACCCGAGGCGCGCAGCTTCTACGAGATCGAAGCGGTTCAAAACGCCTGGTCTGCCCGGCAACTGGAGCGGCAGATCGCCTCGCTGCTGTTCGAACGTCTGGCCAAGAGTCGCGACAAAGCCGGCTTGCTGGCGCTGGCCAGCGAGGGCCTGATTCCGACACAACCCGCCGATGTCATCAAGGACCCCTACGTGCTGGAGTTCCTGGACCTGCCAGAAGTGCCGCGGCTACAGGAAAACCAGCTGGAAGAAGCCTTGATTTCCCAATTGCAGAGCTTCCTGCTGGAGTTGGGCAGTGGTTTCGCTTTTGTGGGCCGCCAAATGCGCCTGACGCTGGATGGCGACCACTTCTACCCCGACCTGGTTTTCTATCACGTCAAGCTGAAATGCTACGTGGTGATCGATTTGAAGGTCGGCAAGCTGGACCATGCCGACCTGGGGCAGATGCAGCTGTACGTGAACTGGTATGACCGTGAATTGCTTGGCGAAGGCGACAACCCGACCATCGGCCTGATCCTTTGCACCGAGAAAAACGACGCGGTGGTGCGCTACGTGCTGGCCGAGCAAAGCCGGCAGATCTTTGCCAGCCGCTACCAGCTGTACCTGCCCACCGAGGCCGAGTTGCAGAACGAATTGCGCCGCGAATTGACGACGCTGGTCCAGGTCGATGCAGAGCGAGGTTCGTGACGCCATGACTTGCCCCGGCCAGCCGCTATGCTTTGTTTCAGACTGCAGCTCGCCGCCTGAGTGGCGACTGCTTACCTTATCGAAAGAACACCCATGAAAACTCGTGCAGCCGTGGCCTGGCAGGCCGGCCAACCCCTGACCATCGAAGACGTGGACCTCGAAGGACCGCGCGACGGCGAGGTGCTGGTCGAGGTCAAGGCCACCGGCATCTGCCACACCGACTACTACACGCTCTCGGGCGCGGACCCGGAAGGCCTGTTCCCGGCCATCCTCGGCCATGAAGGCGCGGGCGTGGTGCTGGAAAGCAAGGTGCCCTGGCTGAAGGCGGGTGACCACGTGATTCCGCTCTACACGCCTGAATGCCGGCAGTGCAAGTTCTGCCTCTCGCGCAAGACCAACCTGTGCCAGGCGATTCGCTCCACCCAGGGCAAGGGCCTGATGCCGGACGGTTCCAGCCGCTTCTCCATCGGCGGCAAGCCCATCCTGCACTACATGGGCACCAGCACCTTTGCCAACCACATCGTGGTGCCCGGCATCGCGCTGGCCAAGATCCGGCCGGATGCGCCGTTCGACAAGGTCTGCTACATCGGCTGCGGCGTGACCACCGGCGTTGGCGCGGTGCTGTTCAGCGCCAAGGTGGAAGCCGGTGCCAACGTGGTTGTCTTCGGCCTGGGCGGCATCGGCCTGAACGTGATCCAGGGCGCCAAGATGGTGGGGGCCGACAAGATCATCGGCGTGGACCTGAATCCGGCCCGCGAGGCGATGGCGCGCAAGTTCGGCATGACGCATTTCCTGAACCCCAAGGACCACGAGAACATTGTCGATGCGATCGTGCAGCTGACCGATGGCGGCGCCGACTACAGCTTCGAGTGCATCGGCAACACCAAGGTCATGCGCCAGGCGCTGGAGTGCACCCACAAGGGCTGGGGCCGCAGCATCATCATCGGCGTGGCCGAGGCGGGTGCAGAGATCAGCACCCGGCCGTTCCAGCTGGTCACCGGCCGGCACTGGGAAGGCTCGGCCTTCGGTGGCGCGCGTGGCCGCACGGACGTGCCCAAGATCGTCGACTGGTACATGGACGGCAAGCTCAACATCGACGACCTGATCACCCACAAGCTGCCGCTGGAGCGCATCAACGAAGGCTTTGACCTGATGAAGCGCGGCGAGTCCATCCGCGCCGTGGTGGAGTTCTGACCATGGCAGTGCAAGGCAACATGCAGCTGGACGAGTTGAAGCTGGTCAGCCATCACCTGAGCTTTGGCGGCGAGCAGCGTTTCCAGCGCCACCAATCGCGCGAGATCGGCCTGCCCATGGGCTTTGCGCTGTACCTGCCGCCGCAGGCCAAGCCGGGTGCCACGGTGCCGCTGCTGGTCTACCTGGCCGGGCTCACCTGCACCGAAGAGACCTTCACGATGAAGGCCGGTGCGCAGCGCTGGGCGGCCGAGTTCGGCATCGCGCTCCTGATGCCAGACACCAGCCCGCGCGGCGCGGGCGTGCCTGGCGAGGCCGAGGCCTGGGACTTCGGCGTTGGCGCCGGTTTCTACCTGGATGCGACCGAGGCCCCATGGGCCACGAACTGGCGCATGGAAAGCTACCTGCTGCGCGAACTGCTGCCCGGCGTGCGCGCCGAGCTGGCCGCGCTGGGCATGAACGCTGGCCGCACCGGCATCTTCGGCCACTCGATGGGCGGCCATGGCGCCCTGACGCTGGCGCTGCGCCACCCCGGCGAGTTCGCCAGCCTGTCGGCCTTCGCACCCATCTGCGCGCCCAGCAACTGCGCCTGGGGCCGCAAGGCCTTCACCGGCTACCTGGGGGCAGACGAAAGCAGCTGGGCTGAACACGACGCCAGCGCACTGATGGCCGCCCAGACCAGCCCTCCGCACCCGGCCGGCATCCTGATCGACCAGGGCGAGGCCGACCGCTTCCTGCTCGAAGGCCAGCTGCAGCCCGAAGCCTTCGAAGCCGCCTGCCTGAAGTCCGGCCAGCCGCTGGCCCTGCGCCGCCAGGCCGGCTACGACCACGGCTACTACTTCATCCAGAGCTTCATCGAAGACCACATGCGCCACCACGCTGCGGCGCTGTGCGCGCCGTGACAACCCGGATCGCGCTTGTCACCGGCGCCGGCAGCGGCATCGGCAAGGCCTGCGCGCTGGCCTTGCTGTCGGCCGGCTGGACGGTGATCTTCAGCGGCCGCCAGCAGGGCACGCTGGAAGCAGCGTTTGCTGGCCACCCTCAGGCCGCGAACGCGCTGGCGCTGCCGATGGACGTGACCGATGCGCTGTCGGTGCAGGCGCTGTTCGACCAGATCCGCGAGCGCTTCGGGCGGCTGGACCTGCTGTTCAACAACGCCGGCGTGTTCACCGCCGGCGTGCCGCTGGAGGCGCTGCCGCTGGAGGCCTGGCAGGCGGCGGTGAACACCAACCTCACGGGAGTCTTCCTCTGCACCCGCGAGGCCTTCCGCATCATGAAGGCCCAGGTCCCACGCGGTGGCCGCATCATCAACAACGGCTCCATCTCGGCCCACGCGCCGCGACCGAACTCCATCGCCTACACGGCGACCAAGCACGCCATCACCGGCCTCACCAAGAGCGCTGCGCTGGACGGCCGCGCCTTCGACATCGCCGTCGGCCAGATCGACATCGGCAACGCCGCCACCGACATGACAGCCACGATGGCCCACGGCATGCCGCAAGCCGACGGCAGCGTCAAACCCGAAGCCCGCATGGACGTCCAGCACGTCGCCGAAGCCGTGGTCCAGATGGCCGCGCTGCCGCTGAACGCCAACGTGCTGAACATGACCATCATGGCGACCGGCATGCCGTTTGTGGGGCGGGGTTGAGCCGCTGTTGGCTTGCCCCAGGATGCGGCTTCACGCATCCTCCACACAGAAGACGATGACTCGCGTTCGCGCGATGGCGGCATTGACAGCTTCCTGATAGCTTCGTGGCCGCGGATGGGCCTGCAATGCGATGCGGCGCCCCATGCCTAGAAGAACCACCCGGGCCATGCCCGGTCACCAGGGAGGAATGTCATGAAATTGCGTGGCTCGCGCAGGGGTGCGAACGGTTGCGTAGGCGCGTCGGCGGCCAACCTGCGGGTTCTGTCGCTGCTGCCCTTGTTGCTTGCGATCAGCATCCAGCAGGCACACGCGGAGTACGTGAGCGAGCAAGGTGCACCGGGCAAGACTGGCCAAGCTGGTTCGGCAGGCGGTGGTGGCGGTGGCACTGGTCAGACCGGCAGGGCCGGCATGGCCAGCGCCACCGGCGGTGACGCGAGCAACACGGCGGATGCCCACGGCGGAAGCGGTGGCGCCGGCGGTTCCGGCGGGGCGGGAAGCGCATCTGTCCAGGGCGGCAAGGCGGGCAAAGGTGGTAATGGTGGCGCAGCCAATGCCACTGTAACGGCTGCGCAGGCGGAGGGTGATGCAACCGCCATGGCCCACGCCGGTGGGGGCGATGGTGGTGCCTCGGGCGCGCCTGGCAGTAATGGCGGCGCTGGCGCCGGGGCCGGGGCATCCGGCGGCCACGGCGGTGTGGCCAGCGGCGTAGCCTCTGCTATCGCCCATGGCGACGGCGCGGCCACGGCATCTACCAGTTTTCACGGAGGCGTTGGAGGCGGCGGCAACGGCCGCGGCAACATCGGTGGCAACGGCGGTGTTGCCAGCAGTGGCAGCGCACATGCCGCTTCTGATAGGGGCGTCGTGACGGTGAGCCTCGAAGCTGATGCGGGCCATGGCGGAGCGGGGGTGAATGGTGCCGGCGGTGGCAAGGGCGGCAATGCTGCGCTTGCCGATGCCGTGAGCGGTGTCACCGAGGGGGCTTTGGTTCTGACTCAGACCGCAGTGGGCGGCAACGGCGGCCACGCTGATACAGGTGTGGCCGGCGCGGGGGGCTCTGCCAACAGCATGCTGAGTTTCAGCGATAGCAGCCTCGGTAGTCGCACCGTGATGGTTACTGCCCACAGCGGCGCTGGCGGTGGTGCCAGTGCTGGTCAAGCCGCCGCCAGTGGGACCGCTAAGGCCGTGGGCGAGATCACTACCGCTGGACCATTGCTCCTCTCCGTTGGAAGCTTTGCCGACAATGGTGGTTCAGCCGAGGCTGATGGCAACGGGGGCAATGGGGGGGCGACCAAGGTCCAAGGCATTGCCCGGACGATTGGTAACAGCGCGGTCTCGGTGGGGATGGGTGCCATCGGTGGCGGCGGTGGCAATGCCATTGGGCCTGGCCATGCGGCGGGTGCCGGGGGCGCGGCTGAGCTGCTGAAGAGCAGTGGTGCGAGTGATACAGGACAGGTGGACATTGCCGCCAATTCATTCGGCGGTTCGGGTGGCAGTGGTCTTAGTGGGGCTGCTGGCGGCCAAGGTGGCAGCGCCAAGATCGAGAATGCCGTGAGTGCTTCGACCAATGGCGCAATCAGCTTCGGCCAAACGGCGCAGGCCGGAAACGGCGGCGATTCGGACACAGGTCGGGCGGGCAATGGAGGTGACGCCGGTCTCAGCCAGACTTACCAGACCAGCCAAGCCAGCGAGCTGCACACGGACGCCTACGCCTTTGGCGGCCACGGCGGCCACACGGACGCCGGTGTGGCGGGCACAGGCGGGGCGGCCAGCCTGGTCCAGACGCTGAGCAATACCCGGGTGGGCGGGACGCTGAACGCCCGAGCAACGGCGCAAGGTGGTAACTCGGCCGGTGGCGCGTCAGGCGGCGCTGCCTCGGTGAACTTGACTGGTACAACCGCGACGTATACAGCCCTGCTCGGCCAAGCATTTGCCGGCGACGGGACCTGGCAGGGCAACGCTTCTGCAACCGTTACCGCCAACACCACGGCGGCGGGCGGCAGCGCTACTGCTTCTGCCTCAGCAGTCGGCTACGTCGCCAATGCAACCGCATTGACCACCGGTCTGGGTGCCGCCAGCCTACGGTCAGATGCCTATGCCACCGGCAACAGCGGCGGCGCTGTCGCCACCAGCACCGTGACCAGCGGCGACACCAGGATCACCGCCAGCGCCGGTGCGACCGCCGAGGGCGGTGTGCACAGCCAGGCCGTCAGCACTTTCAACAGCAGGGCGGGGTTCCTGGGCAGCAGCGAAGGCCTGCAGGCCTTCGCTTACAGCAACGGCAACCCAGGCAAAGGCGCCTTGAACGCTGCACTGAGCGGCCGTCCCAATGTGACTGCGGCCTTGCGTGGCGGTAGCGTGCTGGGACTTGGTAGCTTGGGCGCGAGCTACGGCAACTATGCAAAAGGCAATTGCACCTACAGCGCCAGCGCGACCTACAGCTTTTCTCTCGCCAGCAGCAGCAACCTCACGCTGGGCCTGCTGGGCATGACAGCCCACAACGATGGCTTCACCAGCATGAGCTTCAGCGTGGTCAGTGGCGCGACCACCCTGGTCAGCACCAGCTTCACGACGCTGGCCTCGGCGCAGACCTATTTCACCGACCACCCGTTGTCGCTGGGCAGCTTCACCGCCGGCGCCAACAACCTGGTGCTCAGCTTCAGCCTCACGGCCAGCGCGGCCAAAGGCGCGGACATCGGCTACGTGCTGTCGGCCAAGGCCACCGGTGCGCTGGCGCCGGTGGCAACTACCAGCATCACCGCCGGTACCGACAGCGCGCGCCGGGCGCCGCTGCTGGTGGCGCGCACGGACCGCGGCCTGGGCTTCAAGACCAGCCTGGTGACGCTGCGGCCCAGCCTGGACGGTGCCGCCTTTGTCAGCCGGCTGAGCCCGCGGGCGGAAGTGGCCGCCGCGGTAGATGGCGAAAACGGCTCCGCTCGCAAACGGCAGGTATTGCCGGTGTTTTCCGTGGGCGCGGCCTTGCACGGCGCCGACCGGCGCTAGTACGTCATCCGGGCGACCCAAGTGACAACCCGTCCCCGCAATAGGGGACGGTGCGGGGCCAATCCCCACCCTGGGGGTGACGCTTGGCGGGGGCAGGGTGGCAGCATCCCGGCCCGGGCAGGAAAGAGATGGCGGCAGCCAGTTTGGTGAGCCGCGTTGTCATGCCCACGAATCGCCTGAACGAGGATTGCGTCCGGGACCGCCCGGCCGCTTTCGTTCGTTCGCTCTCGACAAGGAATGACCATGTCACGTCGCCCCCTCAGCTCTGCCGGCGCCCCTGCCGGCGCATCTTCGTTTTCCGTCTCTTCGGCCCACCGTGCCTTGCGCCTGGGCTCGGTGCTCGCGCCGCTGGTGCCTTTGCTGCTCAGCGCGGCCATCCAGCAAGCCTATGCGGTGACGGTCAATGACAGCGGCACGGCGGGCACGCCCGGCAGCAATGGCGCCACGCCCGGGGCTGCCGGTGGGGC
>NZ_VIDT01000235.1 GCF_006519715.1 Ideonella azotifigens | reverse complement strand
GTCACCGAGACACTGCCCGTCGTGCCGGGCCGCCTGACGCTGCTCTACCCGCGCTGGCTGCCCGGCAACCACGGGCCGACCGGCAACCCGAACCCGTTGGCCGGCCTGCAGGTGACGGCCGGCGACAAGCCGCTGGCCTGGCAGCGCGACCCGGTGGAGGTCAACGCCTTCCACATCGAGGTGCCGGCCGGCGTCTCGCAGCTGACGCTGCGCTTCGAGCACCTGAGCCCGCTGAAGTCCGAACAGGGCCGAGTGTCGATGTCGCCGGCCTTGCTGGGCGTGCAATGGAACACCGTGCTGCTGTACCCGGCCGGCCATGCGACCGACGGCATCAGCGTGCAGCCACGGCTGAAGCTGCCCACGGGCTGGCTGGCGGCCACCGCGCTGCGCGCGGCGGACGGTCAGTTGGCCAAGGCCGATGACCAGGGCTGGATGGCGTTTGGCAGCGTCTCGGCGACCACGCTGGTCGACTCGCCGCTGTTCGCCGGCATGCACGCCAAGCGCATCGAGCTGGACCCGCCCGGCACGCCGCAGCCGGTGGCGCTGAACCTGTTCGCCGACGAGGCCGACCAGCTCGACGCCAAGCCCGAGCAGATCGAGGCCCACCGCAAGCTGGTGCAGCAGACCGACAAGCTCTACGGCGCTCGCCACTGGCGCCACTACGACTTCCTGCTGTCGCAAAGCCGGGAGTTCGGCGGCATCGGGCTGGAGCACCACGAGTCCAGTGAAAACGGCGTGCGCCCCGGCTACTTCAAGGACTGGGAAAAGGCCGCCCGTGGCCGCGACCTGCTGGCGCACGAGTTCACCCACTCGTGGAACGGCAAGTTCCGCCGGCCCGACGACCTGTGGACCGCCAACTTCAACCAGCCGATGCGCGGCTCGCTGCTGTGGGTCTACGAAGGCCAGACCCAGTTCTGGGGCCACGTGCTGGCCACCCGCAGCGGGCTGGTGACAGCGGCCGAGTTCCGCGACAACCTGGCGCACAACGCCGCCGACCTGGCCGCGCGCGGCGGCCGTGGCTGGCGCACCTTGCAGGACACGACCAACGAAGGCGCGATGGAAGCGAGCCGCAACAAGCCCTGGGGCGACTGGCAGCGCGGCCGCGACTACTACGAGGAAGGCCGGCTGATCTGGCTGGAGGCCGACATGCTGATCCGCGAGCAGAGCGGCGACAAGCGCTCGCTGGACGACTTCGCACGCGCCTTCTTCGGTGCAGCGCATGCCAATGCGCCGGACGGCAGCATCCTGCCGCGCACCTACGCCTTCGACGACGTGGTCAAGGCCCTCAACGGCGTGCAGCCCCACGACTGGGCCCGCTTCCTGCGCGAGCGGCTGGACCGCACCGGTGCCGATGCCGCGCCGCTGGGCGGCCTGGCCCGCAGCGGCTGGCGCCTGGTCTATGAGGAGAAGGAGAGCGAATTCGCCAAGGCCGACGACGGCCGCGGCGAATCCGGCGGGCAAGACCTCTCCTACTCGCTGGGCCTGCGCCTGGACAAGGACGGCAACGTGGGCGGCGTGCGCTGGGACGGCCCGGCCTTCCAGGCAGGCCTGGCGCCGGGCGAGCAGGTGCTGGCCGTCGGCATGCAGAGCTGGAAACCCGAGCGCCTGGCCGCCGCCATCACCGCCAACAAGACCGGCCAGGCGCCGATCGAACTGCTGGTGAAGGTGGGCGAGCGCTACAAGCTGGTGAAGATCGACTACCGGGGTGGGCTGCGTTATCCGAAGCTGGAGCGCATTGCGGGGACGGTGGATCGCTTGAGTGCGGAGTTGGCAGCGCGCTGAAGCGCCCTGTATGGAAGGCCCGGTCCAGGCTCAACTGCAGCAGGGCCGGACCTCAATGTGCAGTCGGTTCTCGTCATGATCTATCCAAGTGAGCGCAATTCGCTTTCGAGCAAGAAAGGCACCTCAATCAACGGTTGGTATCGACGCGCGGAGAAGTCCCTGTAAAGGGCTAGGCGTCAGTCTGCCCGGCGATCTGCGCACGCAGTCTCTCCTCTTGCTCGCGCAACTCTGGCGTGAGGGCCTCGCCGAAGTCCTCGGTATCGAAGACTTGGCGTATCTCGATCTCCGAGTCGCCCAGCATCGGGTTAGGGCAGCGCTTGACCCAATCGATTGCCTCCTGCAACGAGGCGCACTTCCAGATCCAGAAGCCTGCGATCAACTCCTTTGTTTCGGCGAAGGGGCCGTCAACTACTTTGCGCTCGTGACCTGAGAAGCGCACACGGGCACCCTTGGAACTGGGGTGCAGTCCTTCGCCGGCCTGCATGACGCCGGCTTTCACCAGGTCTTCGTTGAACCGGCCCATCTCGGCGAGCAGTTGTTCGCTGGGCATCACGCCCGCTTCGCTGTTGCGGTCAGCCCTGATCAGCACCATGAATCGCATGTCGGTCTCCTTACGTAGAGTTGCGGAACGTTGTCGCTCCACCTTTACGACGAATGGAGGCGCTCATTTTCGACACGTAAGCCCGACGTCGTCATTGGGATCAGGGTGCCTTCTGACGCCTAACGCAAGGGGAGGCCCGCTTGCGGGACGCCTCCTTGACGAAGGGTCAGGCCGCATTGCTGGTTGCTTGAGGGGCGAGGGGCTTCGTCATGAGGACGCTCAAGAAGTTCGTGTGTGGTCGCCAGTCACAGGTGCCGACCTGAGCATAGCCCCAGGATCGGTACATCTCGATCAGTTCAGTAGCAGGCTCGGCTGTGTGGAGCGCCATGACTTGGCAACCCCCGAGAACGGCATGTTGCAATGCAGCATCATGGATGCACCTTCCGTAGCCCTTGCCCTTATGTCCTGGCGCGACGGCAAACTGACCGAACGACCACGTGTACTCGTCGCGCAGGAGCAGAACCTTGGACTCGGGGTCGGGTTTGCTGAGCGTGATGGTGGCAATCAGTTCTCCATCTACCTCGCCAACGAAGCCGACGCCTCGGGAAAGGCGCCTGGCTGTGTCCTCGACGGACTGGTGGGTTGCCCAATAGCGGAGCCCCTTCAACGCATGCGGCGCGTAGGCGGCACGAATCAAAGCAGTGAGTGCCACCAGGTCTTCGGTCTCGGCTGTTCTTCGGAAGAGCATGCTGGCACCTTGGTTAGTTTTGCGGCCTAACGAATTCAGTCGCCGCCGAAGGCGGTTGGCTGGAATGATTGGTTAGGGCGCTGGCGCGAGCGCCAGACACCATAGAACACGAGCGCGCCGACCAAACCATGCAGCGCGAACAGCAAGACGCTTTCGGCGTAGGTGAGCCAGGCATACGTGGTCGGAGTGCCGTTGACATAGGTTTCAATGTAGTTGCCATGCCAGTTCTGACCGGCCGAGTAGCCTTCGAGGGTGCGCGGCCAGGAAGACGCTCTTGGCAATGCTCCCAGAAGGGCTCCCGCGGCTCCTAGAGAACCCCAGCCTTCGCGGCGGAACCTCCGTAGTGCAAGGAACGCGGGAATCCCAAGGACTAGAACTACAGCCGCGCCAACCGCCACTACAGCCACAACCATAAGGCCAACTTCGTAGAGCGGTTGAGGTGACGACAGATAGTCAGGAAGGACTCGAAGCAGAAAAACCAGTGGCTGGACAGCCACGGCTGCGATCGCGGAAATCCAGATGTTCATTGCGCCCTCACGTTTGACATGAGAGGCGGCGCCCGGCTTGCCGGGTGACGTCCTCTCGATGGAAGGGTTAGAGCGATTGGCGGTAAACATCGGGTTTGAGGATTTCCATCATGAGCGACGGATTGGCCAGTGCGTTGAACTCGAACTGCTTGTACAAGCCATGTGCATCCTTGGTTGCGAGAATGAAGCGCCTAAGACCTTGCAGGTCTTTGTGCTCCGTGATGACTTGCATTAGCCACTTCGATAAGCCTTTGCCTCGATGTGCATTAAGAATGAATACGTCTGCGAGATAGGCGAACGTGGCTTTGTCAGTGACCACACGAGCGAACCCTACTTGCTCGGCCCGGCGATACAGGCCGAAGCACAGGGAGTTGCTGATGGCGCGCTCGACTACAGAGCGCGGAATGCCGGGCGACCAGTAGCTTTGTGTGAGAAACGCATGAATGGATGTGACGTCAAGCCGCTCCGGATCAGTGGAGATTTCGTACTCGTCGTGCTGAATGTGGTCTGACATATGAAGCGCTCTAACGTCAAATGGACAACCGCCGCCCGAAGCGGCCGGTTGGTCTAAGGTCTTTGGAGGCATTGCGCATGACCGCAGTTTCGCCTCTGAAAACCATTGCTGTCATCTGCTTCTCGAGGGATGAGCTGGCACATTGGCACGCCTAAAAGTTTGCGGATGCGCTCGCCCGCTTCGGCGGCCTCCATGATTGCCTCGGGGTTCAACGTGGGGACACCTTGGCGGAATTTCGTGTCACGGAGCGCGGAGTTGGCGGTGCGGTGAGCGGGGGGTGGGCTTGCCCGTCAGGTGGGCCGGAACGGACTCGTTTTCCGGGGTCTCGACTGCGACGCCTGAAACTGCGCCGGGTCGAAGCTTTCGCGCTGGCGCAGGAGCTCTTCGCCATCGACGCGCTCGGCCAGGCTCTCGATGTCCCGGCTCGCCACGCCGGCCTGCGCAAAGTGCGTTCGCCACTCGTTCACCACCGCAATGACGGCGACCACTTCGGCGGCCGCCTCGTCCGGGCGCAGGCCAAAGGCCTCGCACTGTGACATCGCGTTGGCCAGCGTCGAGTCCCGGCCCTCGGCGCCGCAGATGAACTCCTGATAACCCTGGCCAGAGTTGGTCGGCAAAACGTCATAGGCGGGCGCGAGTTTCAAGCGCCCATGGTCGTATGGGTTCACGACCAGCAGGGCATGGTTCTTCTCGTGATCGTCGGTGTTGTCGAGCAGGATGTTGAAGACCATGCGCCGGAAGAGCTCGCGTGCATCGCGCAGGTGGGTGTCATCCTGCGTGAGGCCAACACGGCGCAGGATGCGCGCGAGTTCGGGGTAACCCATCTCGGGCTCGGCGCCAGAGGCTGTGGCAGCGCGAATGGCAGTGCCCGCCGAAATGCTGTGGATGCGAAGGCCTTGCTCGCGGTCGAAGCGGCGGATCGCGATGGCGTTCGCGTCTTCCAGCCGGATGACCTGTGTCTCTGCCACGGTGATGCCGGCACGCGCGGCCAGCGTCATCGTTGCGTGCTCAACGAGCGGCGCGTCAACTGGCTCGTTGTTGAAGAATTTGACGACCCACTGCTCGCCATCGATCTCGATCAGCGCCTTGGGTTTTGCGCCGCCGAGCGGGCTGCCGCCACCCGCAATGATCTTGGCCTCCAGCGCACTCAACGGCTCCGAGGCTTCGATCTTGGCCACGACCTCGCTGAGCTGCTGCGCCTGGTCGAGTCGAGGCAATGGACTGCCGGCTCTGGGGCTGTAGACGCTGGACGATGTGGAGACACCCAGCGCGCCGAATCGGTCGTCGCCCGCGTAATAGAGGTACTCCATCAAGGACAGGCGCTTGGGTTTGTCGACAAAGCGGATGACTTTCTCGCCCCACCGGTCCGGCCGCGCGTCGTCAACGGCGCCAACCGCGCGCGGCCCCTCTGCGCCCAAGCGGCCAGGTGGCAGGAATTCGTTGTCGACCAGGGGAAGGTCCTCGCTCAGCGCGAATCCGTCGTGCAGCCACGCTTGGGCGTAGCGCAACGAGACGCCCTTGCCCGCAGCGACCAACTTCAGCGCGCCGACCAGGCGCGGTGCCGCGGGCTCGCCCAGGTACCAAAGGGACAGGTCGTCCAGGCGCATCTCAGTCCTGCTCCCGCTTGCTCAAACGCGTTTCGGCCGACGCCTGGGCGCGAGCACGGCCTAGTGCAACGGCCGCTCGAACATCAAGTTCAAGCGCGCCCTGGTCGTGCTCCGGCGCTGCGAGATCCCTCAGTTCACCGTCGCGCTGGATGAGCCAGAGAGCCGTCGCCACGATGCCGATGCCGACCGACGGGTCTCCGGCTTCCAGGCGCTGGAGCGTGGACACCGTCACCCCCATGCGCTTGGCCCAGGACCGCAGTGACTCCTTGCGGCGCAAGCGTGCGACGGCCAGGTCGGCGCCCAGCTTTTCCAGGGCACCCACGGTTGCCGGCGGGAGTTGAAGCAGCGCACGCGCAGTCTTTGGCATACCGATAGATTACAACAGAATAGCATATTTTGTATTTATCTATCAGCACAAATGCCGTCTAGCGCTTCATGTCTCGAAACGCCCCGAACAGCCACGCCCGCATGCCGATCAGCAGCGTCATTGGCCGCTTCTGGTCCGCCGGCAACGCGCGGTCAGACAGATGCTGCTGCGCAAAGTCCTGCGCCAGGCGCTGCAGCCGCTCCTGGAAGGCGATGGCGTGGCGCGGGGCCACCTGGCCGTGCACCAGCGCCAGCAGTTCGGCCTCGCCGTCGAAGCCGCCGCTGTAGAAGTCCTGCACCACGTCTTCGCGGAAGAACTGCATCACCGGGCCGTGCGGGCGCCAGCGGAAGCCTTTGGCGAGCTGCAGGCGGTAGCGGTTCAGCGGGCGCAGCGCGATGATGCCCAGGCGGTCCAGCTGCGCCAGGTGGCGAATGACTTCGGGCTCGGTGATGCGGTAGTGGCCGACCATCTGCTCCAGCGACCACTGGCTCATGCAGCAGATGGCGACCAGCAGCAGCTTGCGGTCGGCCACCACGGCGCGCTCCTGCTCCAGCGTCAGTTCGCGGCGTTCGGGCTGGGCCTCGGCGACCTGGCGTGAGAGCGCGGCGAAATCGGTCTTCAGCACGCGGCAGATTTCGTCCACGCGCGACAGCGGCATCTCGCCGCGCGAAAACATGCGCTTGACGCTGGACTCGGCCATCTGCAGCTCGCCGGCCAACGCGGCGTAGGTCAGGCCGGCGGCCTTCAGCTCGTTCTTGATGACCTGGATCAGGGCCTGGGTGCTGGCCATGCGGGCTCCTGCGGGAGGGTGACGTATCGAATGACGATACCAGATGTGCCATCCGGCGCGACGCAGCATCCAGACAGGCCACTTACGGCGCAAGCTCGCCAACATCGCGTCCATGTTCAACGCTCCCGTCACCGACATGGACACCTCCGCTGTCTCGTCCCTCGCCGTCCGCCGCGACACCGCGGCCTGGCGGCTGCAGGTCTGGCTGTCGTTCGGCATCGCCGTTTCGCTGTGCGCCATCGGCCTGGCCTGGCTGCCGGGCGACGACATAGCCCGCGCCTTCATGGTCATGGGCTATGTGTTCTGCCTGTCCAGCGCTTTCGGCCTGGCCAAGTTCGTGCGCGACAACCAGCGCCGCACGGTCGACACGCCGATGTGGCGTCTGGTGGTGTGGGGCGGCTTTTTGCTCTCGATGGGGCTGACGGGCTGGGGCCTGTGGCGCATGGGCATACAGCCGGTGTGGAAGGCCTTCCTGCTGGTGTCGTGGCTGTTCCTGATCTCCAGCGTGTTCACGCTGGCCAAGACCCTGCGCGACGCGCATGACGCCGACCTGCTGGAAGCCCGCCTGGCCGGCCGCCGCGAAGCCCTGCGTGAGGAGACTCGCTGATGTGCACGACCACTGTTCTCAAGCCGGCCACGAAGACCGTGCGCAAGACCGCCCGCGGCGCCGTCTCGGTCAGCCTCGGCATGGTGCTGGTCCTGGCCAGCTGGCCGCACACGGTGCTCGCGCACCAGGGCCCATCGGAAGCCAGCGAAGCCTCGGCGCTGTCGATCGCCATCTCGGTGGCCACGCCGCTGGCGGTGCCGGCTGCCGTGCT
>NZ_VIDT01000234.1 GCF_006519715.1 Ideonella azotifigens | reverse complement strand
CTGCGCGGCGAAGCCGGCCGCAGGTGACCGATGTATTTGGGCTGGCGCAGCCAGATCGCGTCGTCCAGGTCGAACATGCTGCGCGGCTGCAGACGCTGCAGCAGCCGCATCTCCCATGGCTCCAGCCGCAGCTTGTGCAGCACCACGGCCGAACTTGCGCGCAACAGGTGGCGCAGCTGCCAGATGCGCCAGCCATACAGGCGCTCGGGCAACACCCGGAGTTCATTGCGCCAGCCCAGCGATTCGACCACCGGCATCACCGGCGCCAGCCGGTGGCGGAACGAGGGCGCCTGAGGGTCGGTGCTGAGCCAGACCACGCTGCCGCGGCTTGCCGGGCTGCTCATTGCCATTGCCATCCACTGTTCATCGGAGAACTCTCGCCATCCAGTTGCGGGAGTATCGCCGGCCTGGTTCGCCGGCCCTCACCGGCCACGCAGGCGAACCCGGCACCAGCCGAGCGGGCATGAAAAAACCGGCCAGGGCCGGTTTAGGGAGCAAGCGACCGGCGGAGCCGGTCGGCAGGCATCAGTTCTGCGAGGACTGGCCCTGACCCGAGGCCGCCGTCGTGACGTGGCCGCCAAGGCGTTGCACTTCGGCCAGGTATTCCGGGCCATGGCGCCATTGCTGGTAGTTGGCCATGCGGCGCTTGTAGTCGGCACTGAAGACGACGTAGCTGTCTTCCTGCGCGGCCAGCATGTCCAGCCCGGCACGGCGCCACAGCACCAGGTCGGCCTGCACTTCGGCGCGGCTGAGGGTGGGTTGGTTGTCGAAATTGACGGTGCCGGTGTTGTCTTCGGCACGGGCCACGCCGGTGAGGGCGGCCAGGCCCAGGGCGGCAGCGCCCAGGAAACGAGTGACTTGCATGGAAATTCCTTTCGCTTGACAGGTGTGACCGACGAGGTCACGAAGTGGCGGCCGACTGCGAGGCAGTGGGTGGCTCAGAGCGGGGAAGCCGGTCGTCGATTCAGTGCCTTCATGGTAGAAACCCGCAGCCGACGCAAGCCTGACGCTCCGATGACAAATTTGTCATCCGGGCGGCAGTGCCACCTTCCCAGGTGGCACTGCATGGCGGGTTCAGCCCTCGGCGGGCAGCAGCAGGCCGAAGGTGTTCAGGCCGTTGGCAGACTCGACGAACACCGTGCCGCGGTGCATCACCGCGATGGCGTTGACGATGGCCAGGCCCAGGCCGTGGTTGCCGCCGCTGCTCAGGCGTGCGCTGTCGACGCGGTAGAAGCGGTCGAACAAATGCGGCAGGTGCTGCGCAGGAATTTCCGGGCCGGGGTTGGTGACGGCCAGCCGCACGTTGGCGCCTTCGCGCAGGATGCTCGCCTGCACCTCGTCGCCCGGAGCGGCATGCTGGATCGCATTGCGCATCAGGTTGCTCAGCGCGCGCCGCAGCAGCGCGGTCTCCACGCTGCACTTGGTGTCGCCCTCGACCCGCAGCGTCACGCCGCGATCGTCGAACAGCGGCTCCAGGAATTCGGCAACCTTGCGCACCTCGTCTGCCATGCACACGGCCAGCTGGCGCGAGGCCGCGGCGCCCTGGTCGGCGCGGGCGAGGAACAGCATGTCGTTGACGATGGCCTTCAGGCGTTCCATCTCTTCCAGGTTCGAATGCAGCACCTCTTCGAGTTCGGCTGCGCTGCGCGGGCGCGTGAGCATCACCTGGGTCTGGCCGATCAGGTTGGTCAGCGGCGTGCGCAGTTCGTGGGCCACGTCGGCATTGAAGCCTTCGAGCTGCTGGTAGGCGGTTTCCAGCCGCGCCAGCGCGCCGTTGAACGAGGCGGTGAGGTCGTCCAGCTCAGCCGGCATGGGCTTGAGCGCCAGCCGCTGGCCCTTGTGGTTCGGGTCCAGCGCCTGGGCCTGGCGCGACAGCCGGCGCAGCGGCCGCAGCCCGAAGCGCGCCATGCCATAGCCCAGCACCGCAACGGCCAGCACGCCCGCGCTGCCCAGCACGACCAACGTCAGGCGGAAGGCGTTCAGCGTGTCCCAGAAGCGCGCCGGGTCCTTGGCCAGCACCAGCCGCACCTCGGGCCGGTCGCCATCGGCCGGCAGCGTGCGCGACCAGGTCATCCAGGCCGGCCCGTGGCCATTCGCCAGCAGCAAGCCGAAGCCGCTCTGCTGCGACAGCGCGACCACGTCCGGCGTGGGCGTGCCGTAGCTGAAGCCCGGCCGGTCGCTGAGCAGCCAGACCCGCATGCCACTGCGTTCGGCTTCCATCGCGTCCATGGTCGGCGTGAGCCACAGCCGCCATTGCGACTCGCTCTGCGTGCGCAGCACGCTGGACTCGACCCAGCCGCCGCGCAAGCCCAGCTCGTAGCGCAGCTGGTCGTTGATGCCGGCCTGCAGCACCAGGTAGATGATGACGCCGGCAACGACGAAGACCACCGACGCGCAGGCCGCGAACAGCGCGGTCAGCCGGCTGGCCAGCGAGCGGATCATGGCGCGGCGCTGGCCGCGGGCGAGGAGGTGCCCTGGCGTTCTTCCAGCACGTAGCCCATGCCGCGCAGCGTGTGCAGCAGCTTGTTCGGGTACGGCCCGTCGATCTTCGCGCGCAGCCGCTTGATGGCGACCTCGACCACGTTGGTGTTGCTGTCGAAGTTCATGTCCCAGACCAGCTCGGCGATCTCGGTGCGCGATAGCACCTGGCCGCTGCGGCGAGCCAGCGTGCTGAGCAGCGAGAACTCCTTGGCCGTCAGGTCGATGCGGTCGCCGCCGCGGTGCACCTTGCGGCTCATCAGGTCCAGCACCATGTCCCCAATCGTCAGCGTGCTGGCCTCCTGCTGTCGGCTGCGCCGCCCCAGGGCCTGCAGCCGGGCACTCAGTTCGAGGAAGGAGAATGGCTTGACGAGGTAGTCGTCGGCCCCATCCTGCAGGCCGCGCACCCGGTCCTCGACGCTGTCGCGTGCGGTCAGCATCAGGATGGGCATGTCCTTGCTGCGGCGCACGTCGCGCAGCACCTGGAAGCCGTCGATGCCTGGCAGCATCACGTCCAGCACCAGCACGTCGTAAGCGTTTTCGAGCGCGGCGTGGCGGCCGTCGATCCCGTTGCGGGCGACGTCCACCACATGGCCCTGCTCGGTCAACCCGCGCAGCAGGTAATCGGCCGTCTTGGCCTCGTCTTCCACGATCAGGACGCGCATGCCGCGAGTCTAGCGACCCGTGACCGTTTGCATCGCTGACCGCTGGATGACATTTACGTCATCTGAACCTCAGGGTGCGCGTGGCGCGAGGCGGTCTGCCGGCGCGACCGGGAACGGGAAGCCGAGCACGGTGGCCTTGCCCTGGGTCTGGTTCTGGGCCTGGCAGTCGGCGCTGCAATCGGTGGCAGACGGCGAGACCTCGGTCGCGTCTTCACCCAGCACCATGCCCATGCGGCCGCCGCTCTGCACGTCCCAGCGCGACACGCCGCCGCAATGCTTCACGCTGACTGGTGCGCCGTTGCGGTTGATGATGGTGTTGTTGCAGGTGGCTTCGCTGCGGCGCGTGGCCAGCTGCGCGCTGTCGCGGCCGACGAACTTGGACGAGAAGTCGTTGCCGAAATTGACCCGGGCCGGCACCACCAGCGTGGTGTCGCCGAAAGGCACCACGTCACCCTCGCGGTTGCGGAAGTTGCGGTTGTCGAAATAGAACGGCGTGAGGTTGGCGTTCTGCGTGCTCTCGGCCAGCGTGTGGGTGAACAGGGTCGTTTTGCCATCCTCGCGCTCGGCTTCCATCTGGAACACGCCGCCTTGTGCGCAATCCTTGGCCTGGATCTTCAGCTTCACCGCCTTGCCGCGCAGCACGCTCAAGCTACCGTCCTTGGATTCCAGCTTCAGGTTGCCGGTCAGCGCCACGCCTTGCAGGTCCGGCACCTTGCTGGCGAAGATGGCCGTGCGCACGCCGCCGGTCAGGTCCTTGCTGTTGGCAGCACCCGTCAGCACGTAGTTGCGGATGGCCAGCGTGGCCGGGTCGATCTCGAAGGCCACGTACTTGCCCTGAACCAGGAAGGCCCCGGTGAGTTGCGCCGGCTTCAGGTCCAGCTTGAAGTTGCCGCTCTTGCCGAGCGCGGCGAAGCTGCCGCCACTGCAGGCGGCCGAGGTGGCGGCCTGGGCCAGGCCAGCGCTTCCGACCAACAGCAGCGCCGTGGCAAACAGGCGGCTTTGACGGTCGAAGGACTTGGGGGAGAAAGCAGACATGGGCGGGCGCTCCGTGGGGTGAAAGATCACTTCACTGTTGCGCGCAACGTGCCAGGCCAGGCCCTTGAACCAAACCGTTCAAAATCAAGCACTTGGGCCTGCCGGACAGGGCAAGCCCGTCAAGACCGGGCCAAATGCCCCACCAACCCTTGGGGTGCTGGTGGGGGATCTGCCCCAGTTGCCGCCGACACTGGGCGATCTGCCCCCGCTGCGCCTCACTTTGCCGGTGGCACAGGCGTTGCGACTTGTGTCTTCGGTCCCTTTCCTTCAACCACGCCATCAAACGATTGCCCTGGATGCCGCTGTTCCGTCTCAAAGCCTCGCCGCGACAGGAGTTCGACCTGCTGCGCTGGTTCTCGCGCATCAGCCTCGCCGCGGCGGCATTGGTCAGCGTGCTGCTCGCGCTGGGCCTGGCGGCCGTGGTGCAGACGCTGCTGCTGCGGCACGATGCCGAGCTGAGCCGGCAGTTCGTGCAAAGCATCGTCGCCACCCAGTCCGTCTCAAGGCACTTCACCAGCGGGCCCACGCCCGGCCGCGAGGCCGCGCTGGCCGAGTTCTTCGGCCACGTGGCGGCCATGCCGGACGTGCTTCGCGCCAATGTCTACGACCGCAGCGGCGCGGTGCTGTGGTCCAGCGAATCGCTGCTGACCGGCCGCCAGTTCGAGGACAACGACGAGCTGCTGCGCTCGCTGCGTGGCGAGACCGTGGTCGAGCGCGGGCCGGTGGCGGCGGGCGACAAGGCCGAGCACATGGCGCTGGGCCCCGGCCAACTGCACTTCGTCGAGAGCTACCTGCCGGTCTATGACGCTGAGCAGAAGACGGGCGGGGCGCCGATCGGCGCAGTGGAGCTCTACCGCGTGCCCACCGAGCTGAACGCCACGCTGCGCGAGGCCGGCTTTGCCGTCTGGAGCGGCACGCTGATCAGCGGCCTGCTGCTGTACCTCGCACTGCTGGGCTTTGTGCGCAAGGCCAGCCGGCAGTTGCAGGCGCAGCGCGAGCGCCTGATCGAGGCGGAGGCCATGGCACGCACCGGCGAGATCGCCGCGTCGGTTGCGCACAGCATCCGCAACCCCTTGGCCTCCATCCGCTCCAGTGCCGAGTTGCAGCTGGAAATTGGCGAGGCCACGCCGGCCGATGCCCGCGAGACCATTGGCCATGTGGACCGCATCGAGCATCTGGTGCGCACGCTGCTGAGCTATGTGCAGCATCCGGCCGAGGTGCGCGGCAGCACCGATCTGGCCGCGCTGCTGGCGGCGGCCGAACAACGCTTCGCCCCTGTCTTCCAGGGCCAGGGCAAACAGCTGCGCCTGCGCACCGAGCCCGGCCTGCCCGAGGCGCATGGCGAGGAAGTGGCCATTGCCCAGGTGCTGAACTCGCTGCTGGCCAATGCGCTGGAGGCGACGGCTGCTGGTGCGCTGGTCGAGGTCAATGTGGAACGGGCCGGCGCGATGCTGGCGCTGACGGTGAGCGACCCCGGCACCGGCATTGCGCCCGAGCGCCTGGCCGAGGTCTTCAAGCCTTTTGCCACCACCAAGCCCCGCGGCCTGGGCATGGGGCTGACGCTGGCGCGCCGCACCGTGGACCGGCTGGGCGGCCGCATCGAACTGAGCAGCCGCCCTGGCCAGACTCGCGCCACCGTGCTGCTGAAACCTGCCAACGCATAAGAAGAGAAACCGAGCACCGCATGGGCCTGGCCATCCTGATCATCGAAGACGAGACCACGCTGGCGCGCAACCTCGCCGTCTACCTGGAACGCCAGGGCTACGAGGCGCGCACGGCGGCCAGTGCCGAGGAAGGGCTGGCGCAGCTGGCGAGCTGGCGGCCGGAGCTGGTGCTGTGCGACCACAACCTGCCGGGCCAGAGCGGGCTGGAGGCGCTGCGCCGCATTCGCACGCAGGACCCGGACATTCGCGTCGTGATGATGACCGGCTACGGCAGCACCGAGCTGGCCGTCGAGGCGATGAAGGCCGGCGCGGCAGATTTCCTGACCAAGCCGCTGGTGCTGGGCGAGGTCAAGCTGCTGATCGAGCGCCTGCTGGACCAGGGCCGCCTGGCCAACGCGGTGGACTACTACACCCAGCGCGAGGCACAAGGCAGCGGGCTGGACAAGATCATTGGCGAGTCCCCGCCAATGCGGGCGTTGAAAGCGTCGATTGCCACGCTGCTGGACGCCGAGGCCCAGCTGGCCGACGCGCAGCCGGCGGCGGCCCTGATCGTCGGCGAGACCGGCACCGGCAAGGAACTGGTGGCGCGTGCGCTGCACTTCGGCGGCCCGCGCCGAGCCCGCCCCTTCGTCGAGCTGAACTGCGGTGCCTTGCCTTCGCAGCTGGTCGAGGCCGAGCTGTTCGGCTACGAGCGCGGCGCCTTCACCGACGCGCGCCAGCGCAAGGCCGGCCTGCTGGAAACGGCAGAAGGCGGCAGCGTCTTCCTGGACGAGATCGGCGAGACCGAATTGGCCACGCAGGTCAAGCTGCTGAAGCTCTTGGAGGAGAAACAGCTGCGCCGGCTCGGCGGCCTGCACAGCCGGCCGGTGGACGCGCGCGTCATCAGCGCTACCAACCGCCCGCTGCAGCAGATGGTGGCCGCGGGCAGCTTCAGGGCCGACCTGTACTACCGGCTGCGCATCATCGAGCTGACCGTGCCGCCGCTGCGCGAGCGCGGCAGCGACATCGTGCTGCTGGCCCGCCACTTCCTCGCGCTGCACGCCGGCCGCTACCGCAAGCCCGGCCTGCGCTTTTCGGCCGAAGCCGAACGCCGCCTGCTGGGCCACGCCTGGCCCGGCAATGTGCGTGAACTGCGCAACGCGATCGAGCAGGCGGTGCTGATGGCGATGGACACGAACATCGGCCCGGCCGAGCTGCGCTTCCTCGGTGACGCAGCGTTGCCCACGGCGCCCACCGCATTCGCGGCAGAAGCCACCGACGACGAGGACCTGAACCTCGAACGCATGGAGCGCCGCCTGGTGCAACGCGCACTGGACCGCAGCGGTCAGAACGTCAGCGCCGCAGCGCGCTTGCTGGGTGTCTCGCGCGATACCCTGCGCTACCGGCTGGAGCGCCTGGGGCTGCGCACCGGCGAGGACAACGGCGGCTGAGCTTCGCGGGCTATACCGTGCCCTACCGGGCGCCGCGCAGCCGAAACCTCCGCTTGCCATCCGGCGTTTCAAATTCGTCGGGCGAATCGGTGGTCTTCAGGCGTTCGCCGGTGGCGAGCCGGTAGCTCAGTTCAACGCTGCCATTCGGGTGGGCGACTTTTTCTCGCAGGATGATGCAGGCCTCCCCGCGTTGTCCGATGGCTTCAAGCTTGTCTGGTGTCATGCCGTGATGTTGCGACAGGCCGGGCCTGTGCTGGTAACCGAACCTTTCCGCGGGCATGGACAAGCGGGGTCCTGCCTGCGCGGTGAGCCTGGCCTGAACCGGCTCAGGTCCGCCACGTCCTGCGCCAGGCCAGTTGCGCGGTGCACCAGAGGGCCGCCGCGGCGGGCAGCAAGGCCCATTGCCATGGCAGGTCAGGCGGCAGACCGAAGACGCGGGC
>NZ_VIDT01000233.1 GCF_006519715.1 Ideonella azotifigens | reverse complement strand
ACGCTGAGCCCCTGCATGCCTGCCAACCGACCCGAGCGCTGGGCGCTCGATGCCGGCGACGGCGATGTCGCCGTGCTCACCATCCCGGCCGTGCTGCTGCAGCACCGCGTGTTCGAGATCGACGTGCGCTTCGTCGTGCGCAACCCGGCCCAAGATGCCCAAGCCTGGCACGCCCTCAGCGTGGAGCTGGACGGCAAACGCGAATGGTCCCGCCGCCTGCCCACCCACCCAGGCACCAGCACCGATTCGCTGGACTACCACTGCCGCCGCGAACTGCCCGCCGGCCAGGCCCTGCGCATCCGCGCCGTCACGCAGATCGGCCCCGGCACCCGCCGGCAGAAGCTGGTGATCGAGGCCGAAGAATCGGTGGATTGAAGCGGGTCTGCCGGCCCGGCAGCGCTCAGAAAAGCCCCGGCTGGTCCGGTGAAGCCGCTGCCCCGAGACCAGCACCTTCCAACTGCAGCAACTGCAGCTTCAGCGGCACGCCGCCGCTGGCCGAGAAACCGCCAGCCAGCCCGCCTGCGGCCAGGATGCGATGGCACGGCACGATGGGCGCAAACGGATTGCGGCCCAGCGCCTGACCCACCGCACGCGCCATGGCCGGCGGCTGATCCAGCAACCTGGCCATCTCGCCGTAGCTGCGCGTCTGCCCCGGCGGAATCTGCCTGGCGAGCTGCCACACCTGGACATGGAACGGCGCATGCCCGTCGAAGTTCAAGGCCACATCCGCCAGCGTGTCCCGGCTGCCTTCGGTCAGCACTGCCAGCCAGCGCCGGGCGACCACCGCCATGGCCGGCGGCAGCGTGTCGTGCCACGGCAGCTCCGGAAACTGGTGGCGCAGGCGGCGTGCCGTGTGCGCCGGGTCGGCTTCGGGCAGGCAGCAGCCCCGCAGCCGCCCGTCATCGCCCCAGCCCAGGCCACAGGCGCCGACGGGTGTGTCGAACAGGGCGGTGCCACCGGTCATGGAGGTGCTCATGGTGTGTTGCGCTGCGTGTCCACGGGCGAACATCATCGCTTGCATTGCGCTTGGAGCGTGCGCTATGAGATGTATGCCGGCGGACCATTCCGCGACGAAATTTCAAAAATGTCTGAGCTGCCTGCGCGGCAGTGAACGCGGATGCTTGTTCCCTCGCTGGGGAGGTCGAATTTCTGGGCTGCCTGCGCGGCAGTGAACACTCGGCCCACCTCGCCTGGGTCCAGTACTTCTTTCTGAGCTGCCTGCGCGGCAGTGAACGTTGACGAAGCGGAAGTTGCGCCCCCACATGATTTCTGAGCTGCCTACGCGGCAGTGAACGGGCCACCAGATCGGCACGCCGGCCAGCTCCATTTCTGAGCTGCCTACGCGGCAGTGAACGTCCACTGGGCCACGTCGAGAATGAACTCGATTTTCTGAGCTGCCTACGCGGCAGTGAACTTACGGCCGGTTCACGTCGCCGCGGGCCAGCAGTTTTCTGAGCAGCCTACGCGGCAGTGAACATGCCGCACGCGACGAGCTGGGCAACCGTGATTTTCTGAGCTGCCTGCGCGGCAGTGAACTCACTGCTTGCATGTGGCCTCCTACGCCATCTTTTCTGAGCTGCCTACGCGGCAGTGAACTCGCACCACGCGGCCTGGCCTGCCCTCTGTAGTTTCTGAGCTGCCTACGCGGCAGTGAACGGGGCAGGCGCCGCTGATCTGTGGGATCACCATTTCTGAGCTGCCTACGCGGCAGTGAACCTGGCCACGTCCTGGCGGTTGTCTTCCAGGAATTTCTGAGCTGCCTACGCGGCAGTGAACGCCGTGATCTGTTCGCGCAGCGTCGTCATGGCTTTCTGAGCTGCCTACGCGGCAGTGAACCGCGACATCAAGCTGCTTTATGGCCAGCAGCATTTCTGAGCTGCCTACGCGGCAGTGAACGCCCTCGCTGCCGCACCCGTAGCAGCGCCAGGTTTCTGAGCTGCCTACGCGGCAGTGAACCTACGCCAAGATCACCTACGCGGACAGTGAATTTTCTGAGCTGCCTACGCGGCAGTGAACGAGCGCCACGAGGCGCCGCCGCCGGCATTGGTTTTCTGAGCTGCCTACGCGGCAGTGAACGGTCTCCAACGCCTGCCGCAGCAGCGCGGTGTTTTCTGAGCTGCCTACGCGGCAGTGAACGCGGTTGCGCGGGATCAGCCACCAGCGGCGCATTTCTGAGCTGCCTACGCGGCAGTGAACTCATCTTGGCCTTCAGCTTGCCGGTCAGGATATTTCTGAGCTGCCTACGCGGCAGTGAACGGACGCCATAGCGCGGGAAATGGGCGTGCAGTTTTCTGAGCTGCCTACGCGGCAGTGAACGAACAATCCGGTTCATCATGGTGCTCCTGCATTTTCTGAGCTGCCTACGCGGCAGTGAACGCGGACAAGAGAAAGTCCTTCGCGCCGCCAATTTTCTGAGCTGCCTACGCGGCAGTGAACAGCGAATTCCTTGGGCGCCCAGCGGCTGGTCTTTTCTGAGCTGCCTACGCGGCAGTGAACCCAGCGCACATACTTGCCTTCCATCTCTGCATTTTCTGAGCTGCCTACGCGGCAGTGAACACTGAAGGCTGTCACCTCGGCGGTTTCGACCGTTTCTGAGCTGCCTACGCGGCAGTGAACCTGGGCGGCGTCGTCACTGGGCAGCGTGCCGATTTCTGAGCTGCCTACGCGGCAGTGAACCGCGATCAGCCGCGCCTTTAGGCGCTCGGTCTTTTCTGAGCTGCCTACGCGGCAGTGAACATCAGGTGCGCATTCGCGATCTCTTCTTCGATTTTCTGAGCTGCCTACGCGGCAGTGAACGCGAGCGCCGCTACGCCGCCAGCCGCTTTGATTTTCTGAGCTGCCTACGCGGCAGTGAACGTTGGGCAAGGTGGTCATGGCTTCTTCCCCCATTTCTGAGCTGCCTACGCGGCAGTGAACGAAATCACAGTCCGATACCAACCGAACGAAGATATTTCTGAGCTGCCTACGCGGCAGTGAACCGCGGCGCAAGGTGTCCCCGTCGAAACGCTCATTTCTGAGCTGCCTACGCGGCAGTGAACCCGTATGAAGCGCGTCGGGCTGATGAGGTGTTTTTCTGAGCTGCCTACGCGGCAGTGAACCAGCAGATCGGCCACATCCTGTCCAGCGTGCATTTCTGAGCTGCCTACGCGGCAGTGAACTGTTCCTCTGGGCGCTGCTGAGTTTGGTGCGCTTTCTGAGCTGCCTACGCGGCAGTGAACTCAGCTACTTCTGCGTCTGTCATCCACATAACTTTCTGAGCTGCCTACGCGGCAGTGAACCCGCGTGCCAGAGTTCGTGCACGTTGTCTTCTTTTCTGAGCTGCCTACGCGGCAGTGAACATGTCTTCGCCCGCGTACCCGCCTGGCTCGTTTTTCTGAGCTGCCTACGCGGCAGTGAACAACGACACGGTGTCCGATCCCGCCGTCATCGTTTTCTGAGCTGCCTACGCGGCAGTGAACCACATGACCATCCAATCAATCACGGCGCACATTTTCTGAGCTGCCTACGCGGCAGTGAACTGATCGAATCCGTGCCGGTGGTGGGCCGGTCTTTTCTGAGCTGCCTACGCGGCAGTGAACGCTGTAGACCGCTTCGGCCTGGGATTGAGTGATTTCTGAGCTGCCTACGCGGCAGTGAACGAGGTGGGTCGTGGGATGTGCCGTTGCCATCTTTTCTGAGCTGCCTACGCGGCAGTGAACCAATCGTGCGTGCTCATTGCGCTTGTCCGTTTTTTCTGAGCTGCCTACGCGGCAGTGAACGCTATAGACGGCTTCGGCTTGGGCGGGGGTGATTTCTGAGCTGCCTACGCGGCAGTGAACATGGTCTGTTGCTCTTGTTGGTCGCTGGTCATTTTCTGAGCTGCCTACGCGGCAGTGAACGGCAACGGTTGACTAGGCATGGACCAGCACGATTTCTGAGCTGCCTACGCGGCAGTGAACCTGGACTCTTCAAGTGACGCAAGGGGTAGATTTTTCTGAGCTGCCTACGCGGCAGTGAACGCGAAGGCGGACACGCTGAAGCCAAGGAAGGCTTTCTGAGCTGCCTACGCGGCAGTGAACGGTCGGCCCGCAGGAAATTGCCTTCCTGGCCATTTCTGAGCTGCCTACGCGGCAGTGAACTGCGTCGTTGGCGCCGCCGCTGAAGTTCGGCATTTCTGAGCTGCCTACGCGGCAGTGAACTAATCACACAGGACATCCTGGGCTTGCGTTATTTTCTGAGCTGCCTACGCGGCAGTGAACGAGTTTCACGGAGAGTTCCTTTGTTGACGTGATTTCTGAGCTGCCTACGCGGCAGTGAACACTCGGTGGTGCGAAGATCTTGTAATCTGTCATTTCTGAGCTGCCTACGCGGCAGTGAACCACGGCCTCACGCATCACTGCGCGTCGAAACTTTTCTGAGCTGCCTACGCGGCAGTGAACGCCTGTGCAGGCAGTTCGCCGGCGGGGTCGGTTTTCTGAGCTGCCTACGCGGCAGTGAACGGCAATAATTTGCTCGCGGTGGCGCTCGTAGTTTTCTGAGCTGCCTACGCGGCAGTGAACGCGCATCGGCGCAATCTCGGCGTTCACCACCTTTTCTGAGCTGCCTACGCGGCAGTGAACGAAGATGGTCGAGCGCCGCAAGGTCGAGCTGAATTTCTGAGCTGCCTACGCGGCAGTGAACTTGGTCAGCGGCGCGCAGCGCGTGCTCTTCATTTTCTGAGCTGCCTACGCGGCAGTGAACGTTGTACGCGGATTCGCTCGCGCGGCTTATTTTTTCTGAGCTGCCTACGCGGCAGTGAACGCCGCCCAGTGGCGCGTGTATGTGCCCGCACATTTCTGAGCTGCCTACGCGGCAGTGAACACCGCCGTGATGACGTTGCTTCCAACCGTCGTTTTCTGAGCTGCCTACGCGGCAGTGAACAGGAATAGCGTGCGGATCGGAGATGCGCTGCAGTTTCTGAGCTGCCTACGCGGCAGTGAACCCGACCAAGTGGTATTCGACGGCCGGCGTTTTTTTCTGAGCTGCCTACGCGGCAGTGAACCGGCCAGGGTGACAAAGTAGTGGCGCCGGGGTTTTCTGAGCTGCCTACGCGGCAGTGAACAGTAATCGATTCGACAACGTTTGACTGAGCAATTTCTGAGCTGCCTACGCGGCAGTGAACCGCTGCCTCAATGGCACGCATCGCATCCACTCTTTCTGAGCTGCCTACGCGGCAGTGAACCTCTGATGAGGACGTGTCGCCCGCCTTCTTTATTTCTGAGCTGCCTACGCGGCAGTGAACTCATCTTCGCCTGCTGCTCCCCCCTGGGGTGTTTTCTGAGCTGCCTACGCGGCAGTGAACAATGAGACGCATCAGTTGCGCATGCCTGACGTTTTCTGAGCTGCCTACGCGGCAGTGAACATGATTGAGTCCGTGCCGGTGGTGGGCCGGTCTTTTCTGAGCTGCCTACGCGGCAGTGAACTACGCGCGGTCGGGCGTAAGTGCTTGTCGCAACGTGCATTTTGGCCGAAACGGGCTAGCGACCCATTCTGCCGAGTTGCGACGCAAGCGCTTGAAGATCAAGCACTTGCGTTGGTCGCCAGAAAAAGGGTCAGAACCAGGGGACGGTGGCGGTGCTGCTCAGGCCGTAGCTGTTGAAGTCCCCGGCCTGCTCAGCGCCGGTGGATGGGCCCAGCCGCAGAAAGAGCTTGAACCGTTGCCCGGTGCTGGTGCTGGTCAGCGTCAGAAAGGGCAGCTTCAATGTTTCCGCGGCGCTGTCAGGCACCCGTTCAAGTGCCTGCTCTGCCGTGAGCTGGTGACGGCGCATCTGGCGCCGCCGCAGGCGCTCGGGGCTGCTCTTGGCCTGCACGCGGCGCAGGGTGCGCTGGGTTGCCTCAGGGGGCACGGCGACCAGGGTCCGCACGTCTGCATGGTCGTGCATGCCCTGCAGCCAGTCGTGTTCCATCAGCCGCGTTAGTTCGGTGGCGGGACCGATCAACCTCAGGGTGCCGCCCAGCGTGGCGGGGGCCTCCTGGTAGCCGGGAAAGCTCACGCCAATGTGCTGACTCTGGGTTTGCGCCAGCCAGCGGTGCAGCTTGGCAAAGAGCGCGGCCATGAGCTGGTGCGGCGCAAATTCCGGATCCGGCCGCAGATGGATGTCGATGTAGTGGTGCATGGCGTGCTCACTCAGTCCTTGCCTGCGTCGCCAAACACGCCGCCACGAATCAGCGTGGCCATCACGAAATGCTGTTGATCCAGTGCCGGCGCTTTGTCCTTGAGCAGCCAGCCGTCCAGCAGGTTGTAGAAGTCCAGCTTGTCGGTGGGTTTGCGGCAGGCCTTGCCCAGCGTGGTCACGGAGCCATAGGGCTCCACGGCGATGGGGCCCAGCTCGGCCACGTCCGGGTGCCAGGTGTCGATGGTGCGCACCGCATTGCCCAGCTTTTGCGAGTGGATGCCGGCCACGTTTTGCACGTGGTAAAGCGTCTTGCTCTTCTTGCTGCTGCCTTTGTCCAGGATCAGTTCCTGCGAAGGGTAGACCTCCTGTGCAGCGCCGATGCGGGCATAAGCCGTGACCTGCAGCAGCACATGGCTGGTGCCGGCCAAGCCCTGGGCGATGAGCGCGGCAAGGCCGCTCAGCGCCGATTCCGCAGCGGCGGGCGCGCTGAAGTCGCGGAGCGGCAGGTTGAGCGCGTCGAAGACCCAGGTCTGGGCAGCTTGGCCCTGCACCAGGTGGGCGATGTGTACTTCCACCTGCTCGGCACCCACGCGGTTGCGCCACAGGAAGCGCGCATTTGCCAGGTTGTGGGCATAGCGGCGCGCCAGCTCGGCAAAACCCTGACTGTCCGCATAGCCCTTCACCGTGGCCAGCAGCTTGGTTTGGTAGTCCGCGTTGTTGCAGGCGGAAGGCGTGCCCGTGCCGCCCAGCACGCGCAGCGTAAAGCTTGCCTTCAGCGTGTCTGCGCTGGCTGGCAGCGCGGCCACGTCCACGGTTTGCAGATTGGGGTTCTCGATGGCGGCGTCCAGCTTGGCCGGGTCCTGGTCTTTGGTCTTGAGGCGGTTGGAGATGGTGCCGCGCACCGACTTTTCATTGATCTTCACCGGGGTCCAGTCGGCGCTGGCCTGGCGCGTGTCCCAGGCGCCGGCAAAGAATTGCGCGTCAGAGGGGTCCAGCTTGCGCTCGAAGGCGAGCACGGAAGCGGTCTTGAGGGTGGTTTCCTTGGTTGCCATGATGTGTTCTCCCTGGATGTTCAGATGGGGGTGGCCGTCGGGGCCGGGGTGTCGATGAAGCAGCGGTACAGACCGTGTTCGCTGGGATGTTCGGGGTCGTGGTCGTGCCCGATCTGCCAGATCAGGTCGCCCAGGCGCTGCAGCCGGTGCGGGCTGATCCATTGGCCGATGGACCACACGGTTTCGACAAAGCGAAACGGCGTGGCCATGTCCCGTGCGCCAGCCACGCTGCCGGCCGCGTGCAGCGGCGAGAGGGCGGCAAAGCCCACGGGGATGGGCACGATCCAGCCGGGGCGGGGGTCGGTGATCCACTCCATTCGGTTGGAGGGCTCGCCGCCTTCCGCGCCTTCAGGGGTTGCGACGGGGCGGATGGTCCAGCGGGAGAGGTCCAGCCAGGCATCCAGCGTGCTGGCCTGGGCGTCGCGGGTGCGCAGCTCGGCCAGGCGCTGTTGCAGCAGGTCGTCTCGCGAGACCAGGGCGAAGCCCGGCATCAGGCGCCGCGCCAGGCGGCGGAACTGCTCGCGTTG
>NZ_VIDT01000232.1 GCF_006519715.1 Ideonella azotifigens | reverse complement strand
TCGTAGGCCGACTCCCGGTCCAACGCGGTTTCGTAGACACCCGCCACCAGCGAGCCCTCGCGCAGCGCCTGGCGCTGGGCCGGCGTGATCGGGCCGATCTGGCCGCCGGGTGGCAGCACGAAGACGCGTTCCGTCACGCAGGGCCGGCCTTTGGCGTCCAGGAAGCTGATCAGCGCTTCGCCCACGCCCAGCTCGGTGATGGCTGTTGCAATGTCCAGCCCGGGGTTGGCACGCATGGTTTCGGCGGCGCTCTTGACGGCCTTCTGGTCGCGCGGCGTGAAGGCGCGCAGCGCGTGCTGCACCCGGTTACCGAGCTGGCCCAGCACGCTGTCGGGCACGTCCAGCGGGTTCTGGGTCACGAAATAAACGCCCACGCCCTTGGAGCGCACCAGGCGGACCACCAGCTCGATGCGCTCGACCAGCGCCGCCGGTGCGTCCTTGAACAGCAGGTGGGCCTCGTCGAAGAAGAAGACCAGCTTGGGTTTTTCGAGGTCGCCGACCTCGGGCAGCGTCTCGAACAGCTCGGACAGCATCCACAGCAGGAAGCTGGCGTAGAGCCTCGGCGCGTTCATCAGCTTGTCGGCCGACAGGATGTTGATGACGCCAAGGCCATCGGATGTCTGCATGAAGTCCGCGATGTTCAGCATCGGCTCGCCGAAGAACTGGTCGCCGCCTTGCTGTTCGATCTGCAGGAGGCCGCGCTGGATCGCGCCGATGGACGCGGCGCTGACGTTGCCGTACTCGGTCGTGAACTGCGAAGCGTTGTCGCCCACGTGCTGCAGCATCGCGCGCAGGTCCTTCAGGTCCAGCAGCAAGAGGCCTTGGTCGTCGGCGATCTTGAAGACCAGGTTCAGCACACCGGCCTGGGTCTCGTTGAGTGCCAGCATGCGGGCCAGCAGCAGCGGCCCCATGTCGCTGATGGTGGCGCGCGCCGGGTGGCCCTGCTCGCCGAACACGTCCCACAGCGTGGTGGGGCAGGCGACAGATGCCGGTGCGTCCAGGCCACGTTCCTTCAGCACGGCGGCAAGCTTGGGGCTCAGGCTGCCGGCCTGGCTGATGCCGGTCAGGTCGCCCTTCACGTCGGCCATGAAGACCGGCACGCCGATGCGGGAGAAACCCTCGGCCAGGGTTTGCAGCGTGATGGTCTTGCCGGTGCCGGTGGCGCCGGTGATCAGGCCGTGGCGGTTGGCCAGCTCGGGCAGCAGTTCGCAGCGGGTGTCGCCGTGTTGCGCGACGAGCAGAGGGTCGGCCATCGAAGTCTCCTCGTGGCGGCCGACAGGCCACCAAGTAAAATCTCAGTCTATCCAAGAAACTTGAAATGCCCCGGGTCGGCTTTGGCGTGCCCGGGCGCAGGAGAACTCTGTCATGGCTGGGCACTCGAAATGGGCCAATATCCAACACCGCAAAGGTCGTCAGGACGAAAAGCGGGGCAAGGCCTGGACGCGGGTCATCCGTGAGATCATGGTCGCGGCCCGGCTGGGCGGCGGCGATGTCTCGGCCAACCCGCGGCTGCGGCTGGCGGTCGAAAAGGCCAAGGCGGTGAACCTGCCGGTCGACACGGTCAAGCGCAACATCGACAAGGCCACGGGCAACCTCGAAGGCGTGAACTACGAGGAAATCCGCTACGAGGGCTACGGCATTGGCGGCGCGGCCATCATCGTCGACTGCATGACCGACAACCGCGTGCGCACCGTGGCCGATGTGCGCCACGCGTTCAGCAAGTACGGCGGCAACATGGGCACCGAAGGCTCGGTGGCCTTCCAGTTCAAGCACTGCGGCCAGCTGGTGTTCGCGCCGGGCGTGTCGGAAGACAAGGTCATGGAAGTGGCGCTGGAAGCCGGCGCCGATGACGTCATCACCGACGACGACGGCGCCATCGAGGTGCTGACGCCGCCGACCGAATTCGAGGCGGTCAAGAACGCGCTGGAGGCCGCCGGCCTGAAGCCCGAGATTGCCGAGGTCACGATGCGGGCCGAAAACACCATTGCATTGAGCGGCGACGATGCCGAGCGCATGCAGAAGCTGCTGGACGTGATCGAGGACCTGGACGATGTCCAGGAGGTCTATCACAACGCCGAACTCGAGCAGTAAATTCCAGAAAAACAATCAGAAAAGACGGCCCACCCATCATGAACATCCTCGTCATCGGCTCCGGCGGCCGTGAACACGCTTTGGCCTGGAAACTGGCGCAAAGCCAGAAGGTGCAGCATGTCTTCGTGGCACCCGGCAACGGCGGTACCGCGCTGGACAAGCGCCTGACCAACGTGCCCATCACCGACCCCACGGCGCTGGCCGACTTCGCGCAGAAGGAAAAGGTCGGCCTGACGGTGGTTGGCCCCGAAGCGCCGCTGTCCCAGGGCGTGGTTGACATCTTCCGCGCCCGCGGCCTGCGCATCTTCGGCCCGACCAGGGCCGCCGCCCAGCTCGAAAGCTCCAAGGCCTTCGCCAAGGACTTCATGCAGCGGCACGCGATTCCCACCGCAGCCTACGGCACCTTCACCGATGCCGCCCAGGCGCACGCCTACGTCGACAAGATCGGCGCGCCCATCGTCGTCAAGGCCGACGGCCTGGCGGCCGGCAAGGGCGTGGTCGTGGCCATGTCGCTGGCCGAGGCGCACGAGGCGATCGACTTCATGCTGGAAGGCAACGGGCTGGGCGTGGTGCACAACGCGGGCGGCGCGCGGGTCGTGATCGAGGAATTCCTGCTGGGCGAAGAAGCCAGCTTCATCGTGCTGTGCGACGGCAAGAACGTGCTGCCGCTGGCCACCAGCCAGGACCACAAGCGCATTGGCGATGGCGACACCGGACCGAACACCGGCGGCATGGGCGCCTATTCGCCGGCCCCCGTCGTCACGCCCAACGTGCATGCCCGCGCGATGCACGAGGTCATCCTGCCGACGATAGCCGGCATGGCGAAAGACGGCATTCCGTTCACCGGTTTCCTCTACGCCGGGCTGATGATCTCGCCCGACGGCCAGGTCAAGACGCTGGAGTTCAACACCCGCATGGGCGACCCGGAAACCCAGCCCATCATGATGCGGCTCAAGAGCGACCTGGTCGACGTGATGCTGCATGCCACGGATGGCACGCTGGACCAGGTCACGCTGCAATGGGACCGCCGCTTCGCGCTGGGCGTGGTGATGGCTGCCGCCAACTACCCGGCCGAGCCGCGCAAGGGCGACGCCATCACCGGCCTGCCGGCCAACGCCGCCGGCACCGAAGACGGCATGGTCTTCCATGCCGGCACGGTGGCCAAGGACGGCCAGACCCTGACCTCCGGCGGCCGCGTGCTGTGCGTGACCGCGCTGGGCGACTCGGCGCGCACCGCGCAGCAGCGCGCCTACGAGCTGATGCAGGGCATTGCCTTCGACGGCGCGCAGTGGCGCACCGACATCGGCCACCGCGCGATCAAGCGTTGAACCGGGAGCCATCGTTTGGTCGACACGCAGGCATTGCGCCGCTACTTCCTGGACCTCCAGGCCCGTATCGTGGGCCGGTTCGGTGAGCTCGAAGGCCAGGTTTTCCTGACGGATGCCTGGCAGCGCGAGCCTGGTGCCCGTTTGACCGGCGACGGCATTTCGCGCCTGATCGAAGGAGGCCAGCTGATGGAGCGCGGTGGCTGCAACTTCAGCCATGTGCAGGGCCAGCAGTTGCCGCCTTCGGCCAGCGCGCACCGGCCCGAACTGGCGGGTGCGCCGTTCGAGGCCATGGGCGTGTCGCTGGTCTTCCACCCGCGCAACCCGTTTGTGCCGACGGTGCACATGAACGTGCGCTGCTTCGTCGCCAAGCCCGAGGGCCGCGAGCCGGTGGTGTGGTTCGGTGGTGGCATGGACCTCACGCCGTACTACGCCTTCGAAGAGGATGCGGCACACTTCCACCGCACGTGCCGCGACGCATTGGCGCCGTTCGGCGACGCGCTGTACCCGCGCTTCAAGCAGTGGTGCGACGAGTACTTCTTCCTCAAGCACCGGCAGGAGCCACGCGGCATTGGCGGCGTCTTTTTCGACGACTTCCACGAGCTGGGCTTCGAGCAGAGCTTCGCGATGACACGCGCCGTCGGCGATGCCTTCCTCGCCGCCTACGAGCCCATTCTGCAGCGCCGCCGCGACATGCCCTACGGCGAGCGCGAGCGCGATTTCCAGGCCTATCGGCGCGGGCGTTACGTCGAGTTCAACCTGGTGTGGGACCGCGGCACCCTGTTCGGCCTGCAGTCCGGCGGCCGCACCGAGGCCATCCTGATGTCCATGCCGCCGATGGCGAATTGGCGTTACGACTGGGCGCCTGAAGCCGGCACCGCCGAGGCCAAGCTGTACAGCGATTTCTTGCGGCCGCGGGACTGGGCCGACGAGGCGCTGTGACGCGCCGACGGGCCCTCAGGATCGGCCTGTTCGGCGGTAGCTTCAATCCGCCGCATTTGGCGCATCTGACGCTGGCCCGTGTCGCGGTGCAGTCGCTGCAACTGGATGAGTTGCGCTGGCTGCCGGCCGGCGCGCCCTGGCAGAAGCCCGCTGGCGCGCTGGCGCCAGCGGAAGACCGGGCGGCGATGGTGCGGCTGTTGATGGCTGACGAGCCGCGGCAAACACTGGATTTGCGCGAGCTGCAGCGTCAAGGGCCGAGCTACACGGTGGACACGGCGCGCGAACTGAAAGCCGAGTTTCCAGAGGCCGAGCTGGTGCTGGTGATCGGTCAGGATCAGTACGCCAGACTCGACACCTGGCGGGATGCGGCACAATTGCGCTCCCTGGTCTCATTTGCCGTCGCTGCTCGCGAGGGCCGAACCCCCAGTCCGCCGGCCGCCTGGTCGGGCCTGGCACACGCCATGAACGTGCTGCCGCTGCCCCGTACCGACATCAGCGCCACCGGCATCCGCGAACGCATCGCTGCCGGGCAGCCGGTTTCACCGCTGGTCGGTGAGGCGGTGGCGCGCTATATTGATCAACACCTCCTCTACCGGGCGCCCCCCGGCCGCTGAATGGACATCCGCAAACTGCAACGCGCCATCGTCGATGGCCTCGAAGATGTGAAGGCCCAGGACATCGTGGTCTTCAACACCGAGCACCTGTCGCCGCTGTTCGAGCGTGTCATCGTGGCCTCGGGCACCAGCAACCGCCAGACCAAGGCGCTCGCTTCCAGCGTGCGCGAATCGGTCAAGCGCCAAGGCCTGCAGGTGCTGCGTACCGAGGGTGAAGACAACGGCGAATGGATCATCGTGGACTGCGGCGCCGCTGTCGCCCACATCATGCAGCCAGCCATTCGCGACTACTACCGCCTCGAAGAGATCTGGGGCGGCAAGCCGGTCAAGATCAAGCTTGGCAGCAGCCAGGTCTCGCTGGTCAAGGCTTCCGAAGAGGAAGAAGAGGACGATGAACCGGTTGCGAAGCCGGTGAAGACCGCCAAGCCGAAGAAGGCCTCGGCCAAGGCCGAAGCGCTGGCGACGCCCACGTCCCGCCCGGCCCGCAAGACCAGCAGCGGCAAGCTGGCCAAGCCGGAAGCACGGCCGGAGCCCATGCCCAGTGCCAAGGCCGTGGCCAAGGCTGCAGCCGCCAAGGCAGAAGCCAGGAAGACGGCCGCCAAGGACGCAACCAAGAAGGCCATTGCCAAGGCCACGCCGGTCAAGACCCTGGTCGTCAAGCCGGTGGCCGCCAAGAAGGGTGTCATCAAGACTGCCGGCAAGTTGCCTGCCAAGAGCGCCACGCGGGCGCCAGCCAAGGCTGCGCCTGCCAAGGCCGCACCTGTGAAGGCTGCCGCAAAGAAGGCGGCGCCGGCCAAGAAGGCCGCACCGCGCAAGACCGCGCGCTGAGCCGCAGCGCCTGATGCGCCTCGTGCTTGCCGCCGTCGGCCAGCGCCAGCCGGCCTGGGCTGACGTGGCCTACGAGGACTTCGCCAAGCGTTTCCCGGCCGATGCGAAGCTGGAGCTGAGGGCCGTCAAGGCCGAGCCGCGCGGTGGCAAGAGCACCGAGCAGCTGATGGCCGCCGAGGCCTCGCGCCTGGAAGCGGCCTGCCCCAAAGGTGCCCGCCGCGTCATCCTCGATGAGCGCGGCACCCGCCTGACCACCGCGGAGCTCGCGCGTCGTTTCGAGTTCTGGTTGGGTGACGGGCGCGACGTGGTGTTTTTCGTTGGCGGTCCTGATGGCCTGGACCCGGCCCTGAAGGCCACGGCCGACGAGACGCTGCGCCTGTCCGACCTGACCCTGCCGCATGCCTTTGTGCGCGTGTTCCTGGCCGAGGCGCTGTACCGCGCCTGGTCACTGCGCAACGGCCATCCTTACCACCGCGAGTGAGCCGCGTGGCCTGAGCCGCGGTGTTCGACGCGTTTGCTGTTGCCCTTCGCCTTGAACACTGCCGCCGCGCCATTGCCGTTCCATGCTTCCCGTTCGCTGCGCGTCGACACGCTGCGCGGCGTGGCCATCCTCAGCGTGCTGGTGCTGCACTTCACGCTGGCCTTCGGGCTGCTGAAAAGCCCGCTGGGCGACCTGCTCGGCAAGCCGCTGCTGGGGGTGCTGACACTGCGCGGCAACTACGGTGTGACGCTGTTTTTCGTGATCTCGGGCTTCCTGATCACGCGCCAGGTCCTGCAGCGCGATGGCGGGCTGGCGAACATCGACCTGCGCCGCTTCTACGTCGAGCGTGCCAGCCGCATCCTGCCTCCGCTGCTGCTGGCGCTGGCAGTCATCGTGCTGCTGGGCTGGGTCGGCGGGCTGCCGTATTTCGGCAGTGACCAGCGCGGGCCGCCACTGCCCGCGCAGCGCTGGTTGATTGCGCTGGCCTCGGTGCTGGGCTTCTGGCACAACCTGCTGATGCAGCAGGAAGGCTGGGGCTACTTCCACTATTGCTTGAACGTCTACTGGTCACTGTCGGTCGAAGAGGCGTTCTACCTGCTGTTTCCGCTGCTGTGCCGCTTGCTGAAGCGGCCTCAGTGGATCGCGCTGGCGGCTGTTGCCTTGCTGGTGCTGGGGCCGGTCTACCGCACGCTGCACCCAGGCAACGACATCGATTTCCTCTACGCCTATCCGGCCTGCTTTGACGCCATCGCTGCGGGCGTGTTGTGTGCGCTGGCCAGCCAGCGCTGGCGGCTGCCGGCGCGCTGGGCTGCGCCTGTGCGCTGGCTGGCGGTGGCAGGCATGGTCGCGGTGTGGAGCCAGTCCTTCATGGCCCATCCGGGCTGGACCTTCAGTGCGCTGCTGGGCTGCACCGCCATCTGGTTGTGGGCTTCGCGAGGCCCGCAGCCGGTGGTCGTGGGTTGGCGCGGGCGGCTGGACAGCTTGCTCACGCCGCTGCGCTGGCTGGGCCGCCACAGCTACGAGCTGTACCTGTTCCATGTGCTGGTGCTGGCCGGGCTGCTGCAGTTCTTTCAGCGCGACACCTTGCAACCGGTCCAGCGCCTGCCCTTGCTGGCGGTCTTCCTGCTGCTGAGCGTGTTGCTGGCCTCTGGCGTGTCGCGCTGGGTGGGCGAACCTGCACTGAGGTTCCTGCGCGCACGCTGGACAGTGCGTGCTGCGGCGCGTTCTCGGCAGAGTGGCGCCGTCGCCTGAGAATGCCGGTCATGCACGCCTTTGTCTACCTCGCCTCCCAAAGCCCGCGCCGCCGCCAGTTGCTGGACCAGCTCGGCGTGCGCCACGAGTTGCTGCTGCCTGCGCCGGACGAAGACGCCGAGGCACTGGAGGCCGAGGTGCGCGGCGAACTGCCGGCCGACTATGTGCAGCGGGTGACACGCAACAAGCTGGTCGC
>NZ_VIDT01000231.1 GCF_006519715.1 Ideonella azotifigens | reverse complement strand
GAACGCGCCGGCCGCTACCTGGGCATGCTGATGCAGAACATCTGCAACGCGCTGGACCCGGCCGTCATCGTGCTCGGCGGCCCCATGGGCCAACTCGGCGCACCGTACCTCGCCACGGCCCGCGCCAGCTTCCAGGCCCTGCAAGGCCGCTACGCCTTCCACAGCACCGAAGTCCGGCTGTGCCGCTTCGGGCTGAACGCCTGCGCGGTGGGCGCTGCCGGCGCGGTGCTGCACGACGCCTTGCTGGCCTGAGAGCCGCCTGACACCTTCCTGCCGAAGCCCCCCACATGGGTGGCAGACATGGCCAGGGTCGCGTGCCAGGATGCAGTACTCTGGTGCCAGGGAGCAGGCCATGTCCATCGAGTACATGCTGGTCATTTGCCCGGACCAATGTCCGGTCCGAGCGGACGGCAACGGCGTCGGCTTCACCAACCACACGCTGCTGCTGCCATCCGACGAATACACCGTCACGGTCGACACGCAGGGTTGCGTGCCCGAGAGTGTGGACGTGGTGCTCTCCGGGACCTCGCTGATGCGGCCCTGCGTGGTGATCTTCACCCGCGCACCAGCCACGCTGGCAGCACCTTTGCCGGCGCCACTGCCTGTGTCCAAACCAGCCTCTGTGCCAGCACCTTCGCCCGTCCCGCCGCCCACGCCTGCGCCGGCGCTCGCCGCCAAGTCGGCTCCTGTGCCCACGCCGGCCCCGAAGCCTGCGGCCCCAGCGGTCGCCACGGCCAAGCCCGCCGTCAAGACTGCATCCACCGCACCGAAGAAGGCCTGACGCAATGCTGCTGCCTTCTTCTCATCGCCTCGCCTGGCTGCTCGCGGCTGTGCTCTGCACCGGCTGCGCCAGCACCCGGTTCGAAAACACGCCACTGTCCACCGCCGAGCCCAACCCCGAGCGACGCAGCATCGATGTTTCAGACGCACAGCGCCCGCTGGTGCTGATTGCCATTTCCGGCGGCGGTTCGCGCGCTGCAGCGCTGGGCTGGACCATCCTGCGCGAGCTGCGCGACCAGACCATCAGCACCGGCGGTGGCGCGCCGCACAGCCTGGCCGACGACGTGGGCGTGGTCTCTTCCGTCTCCGGCGGCAGCGTCATTGCCGCGCACTTCGCGCTGGCTGGCAAGGAAGGCCTGGAAGACTTCCGCCAGAACTTCCTGGTGCCCGACAACATGGAAATCATCGCCGCCGATTTCCTGAACCCGTTCGCCATCCTCGGCCGCTCGTTTGCAGGCGAGTCCCGCACCGACGCGATCCGCGACATGTTCGACCGCGAGCTGTTCCACGGCAAGACCTTCGCCGCCGTCAACCAGCCCGGCAAGCCCTACCTGATCCTGAACGCCACCGAGATGTCCACCGGCGAAGTCTTCGCCTTCACGCCCGGCCGCTTCGACGACATCTGCGCCAGCCTGGACGACCAGAAACTCTCGGTCGGCGTGGCCGCCTCGTCTGCCGTGCCCATCGCCGTTGCCCCCATCGCGCTGACCAACTTCTCCGGCCCCGGCTGCCCCGCCAAGCCCGCGTCCAGCTGGCCCGAAAAAGAAGTCCGCAAGACCTACAGCCCCTTCATCAACCTCGAAGCCTTCAAGCGCGCCCGCTACGCCGTCGACCTGCGCCGCTCCAACGACACCGCAGGCCCCAGCGACCCGCCGGACTTCGCCCAGCGCCGCCGCATCCCCTACGTCTACCTGCTGGACGGCGGCATGGCCGACAACCTCGCGGTGCACGGCCTGATGGAAGTCCTCTCCGCGCCAGACGGCCCGCACCTCATTGCCAACCCGCTGCCTGGCACCACGATGACCCCCGGCAGCCTGCTCGCCGCCATCAATGGCGGCGCCTTGCGCACCGTCGTCGTCATCGTCATCAACGCACGTGCCGAACCGGCCAACGACCTCGCACTGCAAGCCACGCGCCCCGGCATCATCCCGATGATCAGCGCCGTCACCTCGCAGCCCATCGACTCCGCCACCACCAGCATCGCCAGCCAGATGTCAGTGCTGATGGCCCAGTTCAACGCCGCATCCGGCGGCGCCACCGGCGACCCCAAATTCACCGGCCTGCGCGTCTACCCGGTGATGATCGACTTCGACCAGTTGCCCGTCGCCACACCCGAGCAACGCGCCCTGCGCGAGAAGGTCAAGAACGTGCCAACCAGCTGGAAGATCACGGCGGGGAATCTGGAGGCGATCCAGCAGGCCGGCACGGTGCTGCTGCAGCGGCATCCTTGCTACGAGCGGCTGCTGTTGGACTTGTCGGCGCCGGCGTCGTTTGTGGATGCGAATTGGGCGAGGACGGGGTGCCGGTTTCCGAGCGATTGATTCACCTCAACTTGGGTGAAAAATCAGCGTCGGTGGATGGTCCGGCCTGAGAAGCCAGTTCAGCGAAATGGCGCATTTCCATTTGCTCGCCACAAGAAGTAGGCGGGATTTTCCTTGGTCGAGACGCGGTACTCCTCATACGTTCTGAACCCAGCGTAGCCCGCGCAAAGGGAGCCAAGAAGGCTGGTACCGGAAGTAGGGATGGCCGCGGCGAAGCTGGCAAGTCCCCCAATGCCGCTGAGCACGGCTTTACGTTTAAGACGTCGAATCGTACTGTCCACCTCGGTCAACTGAATATCTACAAGCTCGTGCATGGCATTTTCAGTTTTAAGGCGGCGCTTCTCAGGATCGAGTTCGAGCCTCAGTTCTCGAAAGTGCTTTTCGAGTTGCTTTCTGAATCGTCTGAAGACCTCTTCGTCTGCGCGAGCTGCCATCAGGTTCGCCATGCTTACGCCATCGAAAAACGGAACGTTGAGATTGAGAACCCCAGTTGCCGTCGATGAATCAATGCTGCTGCCAGATACATCGCCGGTAGCCTCTAAAACTGATGCCGAAATGCCCGAACGAACGAGACATTGAGCTCCGACTTGCGAGGACCAGCGCACTGTGCGGGCCAGCGCATCGAAGTGATTACGAGCCGAACTATTGATGGATTGCGCCACCCATGCATCGAACGACTCTTTGGTCGGAGGATCCGCGGGCATTCTCATCGCCACCTGGACCGTACCAGCTTTGCGGTCTACTTGAAGGACCTCTTGCTCGACGAGGTTGTAGACGAATGAACCTCCGGATCGACCGGGCTCAAAGTCAATGTGGATGCGCCGGCCCACCTCCAGATGATTCAGGATGAGCAGACCTCGGGACGAGGGGCGCATTGATCGTACCGTCGCAGCCGCTTTGTACAAATCAAGGATGTGACGCGGTAAGATTCCCTCGAATCCGTCGTCTGGCGCGTAGATCGGAAGAGACGAGGGAGCCTCCTCTTCGAGTGAAGTCGGCAAGAAGAGGACATAGCCTGCTGCGACCAAGGGCCTGGCCTCCAGCATCTGCTGTGCTGCTTCCGCGATTGACCGCCGATCCAAACTGCTTGGATCTGGCATTTCAAATGCGGCTGTAAAGGCTGCCGTCGATTCATGTTTGGGATGGGTGAGAGCAAATAGAGGATCAGCGCAAACAACTGTGTCAAGGTAGAACGCCGCCTGCTTGAGAAATCGTCTATCTACATCGGCGCCAACGTAGACCCGGAGCTTGCCGTCTTCGGGTGCAGCTTCTTCGACCAGGGTGTCTCGATGCTGCAGGCAGTACTCCCTGTAGCGCAGAAGTTCCACAGCAAGAGCCGCCTCTGAAAGACTTTTGAATTGCTCCCGAATCAGTCCCGGGTCAAACAGCAGACTGTCATTCAAGAAGCTGTAAACGATGGACCCCATCTTTCCCTCTCTCAAGCTGCGTCGTGAATGGCGCATCATCGTCGAAGGGCCTCGTGGCTGAGAATTTTTCTCAGACCCTGCCGAGGGGCAGCCGCCCCGCGAGTTCATTTCCGGATTCACTCATCAACAAACGTCCACGTCTCCGCCCCATCAAACCGTCGCACCCTTACCGCCGCAATCAACGCCGGATCGAAGTTGCCCAAGTTGATGCCTTGGCGGGGGCAGGCAACCGGGTCCATGGGTTCCCAGTGGGTGACGACGCCGCAGGTGCGGCAGCGGATGTTGCGCAGCGTGCGGTCGCCCCAGATGTATTCGGTGGTGCACTCGGGGTGGCCTTCGATCTTCACCGTGCCTAGCGGGAAGTAGACCCAGGGGCCGCCGCTGCGGCGGCAGAGGGAGCAGTTGCAGGCCGTGGCCACCTCCGGCGTGGAGGGCAGGGTCAAGCGGACTGCGCCGCAGTGGCAAGCGCCTTGGTGCATCGGTCGGGCTCCGTTGAACGAGGGGAGGGCATTGCTCGCAGGACAGCCGAGCCGCGCATGAAGTTCGATTCTGCGAGTGGTCCGCTGCGCAGCCAAGCCCGAACGAGGCATGCCCCCGGAAAACCCCCAGCCCGCGCGTCTTGACGCGGTCACGATCCGAAGATATTGTTTGTTCGTCGATCAAACTAAATAAGCGAACCGATCGGCGCTTCGTTTGCGGAGCTTCGCGAAGACGTGCTGCCGTCGCGCTGACGGTGGTCAAGGAGACAGACAGATGACCCTCAACACATTTGCGGCGCGGCTGCTGCTGGCAGGCCTGCTGGGCGCTTCGGCGCTGGCACAGGCCAAGGACATTGTGGTTGGCGTGTCCTGGTCCAACTTCCAGGAAGAGCGCTGGAAACGCGACGAGAGCGCCATCAAGGCGGCGCTGGAGAAGCTGGGCGCGAAGTACATCAGTGCGGACGCGCAGGGCTCGAACGAGAAGCAGCTGGCGGACGTGGAAGGGCTGATCACGCGCGGTGCGAATGCGCTGATCGTGCTGGCCTATGACGCCGACGCGGTGCTGCCCGCAGTGCGCAAGGCCAAGGAAGAGCACATCCCCGTGCTGGCCTACGACCGGCTGATCCAGGACACCGGCGTGCTGTACCTGACCTTCGACAACGTCGAGGTCGGCCGCATGCAGGCGCGCGAGGTGCTGAAGGCCAAGCCGGCTGGCAACTACGTGTTCATCAAGGGCTCGCCCACCGATCCGAACGCCGACTTCCTGCACGCTGGCCAGTTGGAGGTGCTGAAGGCGGCCATTGCAGGCGGCAAGATCAAGGTTGTCGGCGAGCAGTACACCGAAGGCTGGTCGCCCGAGATCGCGCAGAAGAACATGGACCAGATCCTCACGCGCAACAGCAACAAGGTGGACGCGGTGGTCGCCTCGAACGACGGCACGGCCGGCGGCGCGGTCGCGGCGCTGAAGTCGCAGAACCTGCGTGGCATCCCGGTTTCCGGCCAGGACGCCGATATTGCCGCGCTGAACCGCGTGGCCCGTGGCGAGCAGACGGTCACCGTGTTCAAGGACACGCGTACGCTGGGCGAGGCCGCGGCCCGCTTCGCAGTGGCGATGGCCAAGGGCACGGCCCCTGCGGCGGTGCAGGGCGCAGCCATCTGGAGCGGCGGCACCAAGAAGCTGGCCATTCCGTCGGTCTTCCTGAAGCCCGTGGCCATCACCACCGACAACCTGGACTACGTGGTCTCGGCCGGCTGGGCGACCAAGGCCCAGGTCTGCGGCGGCGTGGACGCTTCCAGCGGCCCCAAGGCTTGCCGTTGAACGGTTGAGCGAAGCAAGCAAGACGCACCCACCATGACCACCCTGAGCCGCCCCACGGCGTCCACCCTGCGGCCTTCGCTGCAGGGCTTTTTCCAGAAGACCGGCTTCGACCCGCGCTTCACCTCGATGCTGCTGGTGCTGCTGGCTGTCTGGGTGGGCCTGGGGCTGTTGACCGAAGGCACCTTCCTGTCGCCACGCAACCTGTACAACCTGTCGATCCAGACCTGCGTCACTGGCGTGATGGCCTGCGGCATGGTGTTCCTGATCGTGGCGAGGCAGATCGACCTCTCGGTCGGCTCGCTGCTGGCGTTCAGCGGCATGCTGATCGCCTACACCCAGGTGGTGCTGTTCCCGCCGGAGGCCGGCTGGGGCTGGCCGCTCAGCATCGTCGCCGGCCTGGCCGGTGGGCTGCTGGTGGGCGCGTTCCAGGGCTGGTGGGTGGCCTACCGCCAAGTGCCGGCGTTCGTCGTCACGCTGGCGGGTTACCTGATGTACCGCGGCGCCGCCTTCCTGGTGGCCGACGGGCAGACGCTGGCCCCGCTGGCCCCTGACTACCAGTTGCTGGGCGGCGGCCTTTCGGGCGCCATTGGCCCGCTTTGGAGCAGCGTGCTGGGCCTGCTGGCCTGCGTGTTCGTGGTCTGGCAGCGGGTGCAAGTGCGCCGCAGCCGCACGGCTTACGGCGCCGATCAACTGGCGCTGTGGGCCGACGGCCTGCGCGTGCTGCTGCAGTGCGGCGCCATCATCGGCTTCGTGTGGGTGATGAACAGCTACACCGCGTTCAATGCGCAGCAGGAGCGGGTGGGCAAGGGCATTGCGGTGCCGGTGCTGATCCTGATCGCGGTGGTGCTGGCGATGAGCTTCGTCGCCACGCGCACCCGCTTCGGCCGCTATGTGTTCGCGATGGGCGGCAACCCTGACGCTGCGCTGCTCTCGGGCATTCCCACGCTGCGCGTGATGCTCACGCTGTTCATGCTGATGGGTGCGCTGGCGGCGCTGGCCGCGGTCATCACCACCGCTCGACTGAATGCCGGTGCCAATTCGATCGGCCAGATGGCCGAGCTGTATGTGATTGCCGCCTCAGTGATCGGTGGCACTTCGCTGGCCGGCGGCGTGGGCTCCATCGCCGGTTCGGTGGTGGGTGCGCTGCTGATCCAGAGCCTGGACAACGGCATGGTGCTGATGGACGTGTCCAGCGCCAAGCGGCAGATCTGCATCGGCCTGGTGCTGATCGGTGCGGTGTGGTTTGACGTGGTCTACAACCGCAGGAGCAGCCGGTGATGCGCGATAACTTTTCCGGGCTGCCGCGGCTGGTCGAGGTCGACCGCGTCAGCAAGCATTTCGGCGGGGTGATGGCCGTGGACGACGTCAGCTGCGACCTGCGGCCGGGCGAGGTCGTTGGCCTGCTGGGGCACAACGGCGCCGGCAAATCCACCCTCATCAAGATGCTCTCAGGCGTGTACGCGCCAGACAGCGGCGAGTTCCGGGTCGAGGGCAAGCCGGTGGCCTTCGCCAGCCCGCGGGACGCCCGCGCCGCCGGCATCGAGACCATCCACCAGACCCTGGCGCTGGCCGACAACCTGGACGCCGCCGCCAACCTCTTCCTCGGCCGCGAGCTGATGACGCGCTGGGGCACGCTGGACACGCCGCGCATGGAGCACGAGGCGCGGCAGATCATCGCCAAGCTGAACCCGCATTTCACGCAGCTGCACCGGCCGGTGAAAGCCATGAGCGGCGGCCAGCGGCAGACGGTGGCGATCGCCCGCGCGCTGTATTTCAACGCCCGCATCCTGATCATGGACGAGCCCTGCGCCGCCCTCGGTCCGGCCGAGACCCGCATGGTGATCGACACCATCCACCGCCTGAAAGCGCAAGGCATCGGCATCTTCCTGATCAGCCACGACATGCCGGATGTGTTCGAGGTCTGCGACCGCGTGACGGTGATGAAAAACGGCCACGTCGTCGGCACCGAGGCGGTGGCCGATGTCACGCAGGACGAGGTGCTGGGCATGATCATCGGCGGCCGCCAGCCGGCGCACCGCACTGCACGCAACCCCGATCTGCAACCGGTTTTGGCGACTGGAACCTGAGTCCCACGACTTCGTTACCCCGTGCCTGCGGCTTGAAACAGGCACCTCAAGAAAGCCCTCGATGTTCATTGGCATGGACCTCGGCACGTCCGAGTTGAAGCTGCTGCTTTTGGATGAGCGCCACCAGGTGCTCGCCACCGCCAGCGAGCCGCTGCAGGTCTCGCGCCCG
>NZ_VIDT01000230.1 GCF_006519715.1 Ideonella azotifigens | reverse complement strand
CCGCCATCGGCTCACCTTGACCGACAAACATGCCCATGACGCGTTCCTGGGTCTCCAGGAACTGACGCATGGTCTCGAAGTATTCCGACATGACACCGGAAGATCCTGCCGGTGGCAGGGGACGTCGTTCATCCATACGGGACTCTTTTCTCCAACGTGGGGGGGTGACGGGCGGGATTGCTTGAACAGGGGTGTAGGCCACCGGCGCGGGTGCGATGGCGGTCGAAGCGGGGGACGCGGCAAGGGCCGGCGCGGCGGCAGTGGCCACAGCGGCAAGCACAGGCGCAGGGGCGGCCAAGGCGGCGTTGCGCACCTCTGCCTGCTCCAGCGTCATGCCGATCTGCTGCACCGGCTCGGTGACCTTGCGGGCACCGCTGCCATTCAGCATCCAGGCATGCTTGGGCACGGTGACGGTGCGCTGCAGCGCGGCCGGCTGGGTGGCATTGCCAATGCGGCAGTCGCGCTTCTCGAACAGCGGCGAAATGTCCAGGTCAACGCCGGCGCACAGCATCTGCGCCAGGCCGTTCAGCAGGCCAGGCAGGCCGCTGCCGTCGTCGATGGCAATGGCCTTGTGCGGCTGGCCTGCCAGGATCTTGCCGGTCAGCTTGCTCAGCACAGCCTTCGGGCCGATCTCGATGAAGGTGCGGGCACCAGCGGCGTACATCGCCTCGATCTCGGCCACAAACTCGACCGACTGCACCAGGTGGTCGGCCATCTGGCGCTTGACCGTGGCGACATCGTCCGCGTGCGGCTTGCCGGTGGCATTGGCATAGACCGGCATCATGCCGGTGTGCCAGTCGGTGGCCTCGATCAGCTCGGCCAGTTGGGCCTGGGCCGGGGCGACCAGTGCCGAGTGGAAGGCGGCGGCGACCGGGATCGGCGTAACGTCCACACCAGCGGCCTGCAGCTTCTCCAGCGCAGCCTTCACGCCGGCATGGGTGCCGGAGATGATGGTTTGCAGCGGTGCGTTGTGGTTGGCGATCACCACGCTGTCCAGGCCGGCGATGTGCTTCTCGACATCGGCGCGTTGCGCCTGCACCGCGGCCATGGTGCCCAGCTCGGCACCACCGGCCTTGGCGGCGTCGACGATGAAGCGGCCACGGGCTGCCGACAGCGCCATCAGCGCTTCCAGGTCATAGGCGCCTGCGGCATGGTGCGCCACGAACTCGCCGTAGCTGTGGCCTGCCGCCATGTCGGCCTTCAGGCCGAAGCCCTGCATCAGGCGCAGCAGGCCGACTTCCAGCGCACCCAGCGCGGGCTGTGCCACATCGGTGCTGGTCAGCGCAAGCTTGGCTGCGTCCTTGGCGGCGTCGTCATAGGCACCGCGCGGGAAGATGAAGCCACCCAGGCTGGCACCGCGGCCGAAGCGGGTCTCGAAGGCGCCCTTCAGCGCAGCGTTGGCACGCGACAGCGCGTCGGCGACGACCGGGAACAGCACAGCCAGTTCGCGGCCCATCATCGGGTACTGCGAACCCTGGCCGGGGAACAGCACGGCCACCTTGCCAGCGTCCGCACCGGCAGCACCGAAGTGAGCGCCCGGCGGCAGCATGGGCGCCTGGCCGCGCAGGAAGGCAGCAGCCTTCTCCAGCTTGCTGGCCAGGTCGCCAGCGTCCTTCGCGACGACGGCCAGCGTGTCGCTGCCGGCTTCCCATTGCTGGGCCAGGCTGGCAGCCAGGTCGCGCAGCACCAGGTCCTTGAGCGAAGGCAGTTGCGTCGAAAGTTCGGCGGCGCGGTCGGCCAGTTCAGCCTTGCTGGCGGCACTGAACAGCATCAGCTCGGCCGGCCATTGGCTCATGGTTGCGCTGCGCACCCACGGGCGGTACTCGCGGGTGTACTCCTCCATCACGACGTGGAAGTTGGTGCCACCAAAGCCGAAGGCGCTGCAGGCCGCGCGGCGCGGCTTGGCATCCACCGTCAACCAGGGCTGCGCATCTTCCAGCAGGTGCAATGGCGCGTCTTCGGCTTGCAGGATCGCGACCGGCTTCTTGACGTTCAGGTGTGGCGGCAGCACGCGGTGCTGCAGCGACAGCGCGGCCTTGATCAGGCCGGCCACGCCGGCCGTGGCCTTGGTGTGGCCGATCATGGTCTTGACCGAGCCGACCACGGCGCTGCGCGGCGCGCCGTTTTCTTCGCGCATCAGCGCGGTGGTGCTTTCCAGCTCCGCCGTGTCGCCGGCCACCGTGCCGGTGCCGTGTGCCTCGAACAGGCCCACATCGGACGGGCCGAAACCGGCTTGCGCGTAGGCGCGGCGCATCGCGCGCAACTGGCCAGCCGGCAGCGGTGCTGTCATGCCCTTGGCATTGCCGTCGCTGCTGCCGCCGGCGCCCTTGATCACGGCATAGATGCGGTCGCCATCGCGCTCGGCATCGGCCAGGCGCTTCATCGCGATCATCGCAATGCCTTCGGAGATCGCGATGCCGTCGCCGTTCTGGTCAAAAGTGGAGCAGCGGCCACGCGGCGACAGCGCCTGCGTCTTGCTGAAGCACAGGTAGCCGAACGGGCCCTGCACCGTGTCGACACCGCCGGCCAGCACCATGTCGCTGCGGCCATCCACCAGTTCGTTGACGCCCTGGTACACGGCAGCCAGCGAGGAGCCGCAAGCGGCATCGGTGGTGTAGTTCACGCCCCCAAAATTCAGGCGGTTGGCAATGCGGCCGGCGATCACGTTGACCAGGATGCCGGCGAAGGAATCTTCGGTCCACTCGGGCAGGCGATCGGCCACGTCGTCAGGCAGTTGGCCCTGGAAGCGCGGCAATTCCGACCGCAGGCCGTATTGCGTGCCCACGTCACCGGTACCACCGCTGGCGCCGATGATGACCGAGGACCTCTCGCGATTGAAAGCCTTCTCGTGATAGCCCGAGTCCACCAGCGTGCGCTGCGCGACTTCCAGCGCCATCAGCTGCATCGGATCAATCGCTTCGATGGACTTCGGCGGCATGCCGAAGCGCGTCGGGTCGAAGGCCATGTCGTCCAGGAAGCCGCCCCACTTGGAGTAGATCTTGTCCTTGGCGTAGCGGTTTTCGTCGAAGTACAGGCGCCAGTCCCAGCGGTGCGACGGGATCTCGGTGATCGCGTCGACCTTGCCCAGGATGTTGTCCCAGTACTGGCGGCTGTCGTTGGCCTTGGGCAGCAAGGTGGCCAGGCCGACGATGGCGATGTCGGCCGGACCGGCAGTGGCGGCGCGCGGTGCATCGCCCAAGCCGGCCAGGCGCTCGGCCATCATCGCAGCCGCGTCTTCGGTGACCTGCCGGTGCAGGTCTTCGATCTGCGTGACTTCGTTGCGCAGCGTGGCGACCTGGCCCAGCATGTACATGCCGTCGGCACGCTGCTGCTCCGGCGTCAGGTTTTCCAGCTTGCCGTTCAGGCCGACGCGGGTCGTGCCTTTGGAAGCCATGCGCAGGCGGCCCAGGATCAGGTCGTCCAGCACGTGACGAGCTTCATCGGCCGGCACCTTCGCGGCCTTCAATTCGTCACGCTTGCGGAAGAATTCTTCGGCGAATGGCGTGTAGCCGCAGCGGCTGGCGTGGCCCGGGCCGGATTCGAGCGCCACCGTGTGGTCGCATTCGATCACTTCCTTCTGGAACTGCTCGACGATGGCGCCGCTCTCGACGATTTCCCTGGTGAACAGGTAGGCGCTGCCCATCAGGATGCCAACCTTGACGCCCTTGGCCGCCAGCGGGGCGATCATGGTCTGCACGAAGGCGGACGACACAGCGTCGTGCACGCCACCGGCGAACAGCACCTGCAGGTCGCCGGGAGGCACCTTGCTGCCGGCCAGCTCGGCCAGCAGCTTGTCGACCATGGTGCTCCACAGCACGAAGCTGCTCAGCGGGCCGATGTGGCCACCGCATTCGCGGCCTTCGAAGATGAAGCGGCGCGCGCCTTCGCCGACGAACATCGGGATCAGGTTGGCCGACGGCACATGCAGAAAGGTCGGGATGCCTGCGCGTTCCAGCGTCACGGCCTGGTCGGGCCGGCCGCCGGCAATGATGGCGTAGCTCGGCTTGTACTCGGCCGCCATGGCCAGTTGCTCGTCGAGCAGCGACTGCGGCGCAAAGCCCAGCAGGCCGATGCCCCAGGGCTTGGTCGCCATGCGACGGGCCGAGTCTTCCAGCAGTTCGCGCAGTGCAGCGCCCTTGAGCAGCGCAAAGGCCAGCATCGGCAGCGCACCACCGTCGGCGACCGCCTGGGCAAAGGCTGCACTGTCGGACACGCGGGTCATCGGGCCCTGGACCAGCGGGAACGTAATGCCCAGGGCCTCTGCCAGCGGCGCGTCCTTGCTGATCGCATTGGCGGCGACTGCCGCCTTCAGGTGGCCGGCCACCGCCTCGTCGAACGCGCGCAGCACGGCGGCGAGGTGCTTGTACTGCTTGCGCCAGGTGCCGGCAAAACAGACGTCCTGGCCCAGCGGCAGCAGGCCGGCGCGCAGGTTGCGCCAGTCGGCCTTGCCCTTGACGATCTCGGCCAGCTTCGCAAAACCCAGGCCTTCGCCATCGACCACCAACTGCCGCGCGAAAGTGTGGCCAGGCCGGACCAGCACGCGAACGTATTCGCCATGTTCGCCGTCGCCAATCGCGGTGGCTTCGTTGCCGGACAGGTTGCCCAGCATCGCAATCAGCGCGTCGCTGGGGCCGGCTTCTTCGAGCAGCAGGACTTGCGAGTCGAGCACACCACCGGCCATGCCGATGGCGCTGCAGGCGGCCGCCACATGGGGCGTCAGGCCACCGCGCAGGTACAGCGGCAGCGCGCTCAGCTTGCGCCACTTCTGCAGCAGGATGAATGAAGCATCTTCACCGACAAAACCGCCAGCCTCGTTGCCCTTCAGCAACCAGCCTTCGACCACGCCTTCGGCAGGCAGCACCGGCAGCACCGGCGCGCAGACTTCCACCAGCAGGCGCACACCGCGGGCCTGCAGCTGCGTCATCAGCGGCCATGCGGCTTCGACCAGCGGCGCCTCGACGATCAGCCAAGCCAGGCCGGACAGCGCGGGCGATTGCAGCGCGGTTTCCAGCGTCAGGTCCAGCCGGTCCAGCTTGAGGCCGTAGCCTTCACCACCGTGGCGTGCCACCTGGGCCAGCATGGCCAGCACGACCTGGCTGTCAGGCTGCCATTCGGCATTGACAACGCCGACGGCGCCGGCACGACAGGCGGCAATCGCCAGACTGGCGTCGTCCTGACCTGCGGGGGTGAACACAAACTGGGTGAACAAAGGCTGCTGCATGTCTTCAGGCCCGTGCGACATGGCGTTCGTGGTGGGCATTCACGACACCGGAAACTTGGAACGGGACCGCCTTGCACAGCGCGGCCTCGACAAACAGGGCAGTGCGCATTGCGAACGCAGATGCGGCACCCAGCCTCACCATCAGATACCGACCGGCTTTCGCCAGCCTTGCCTTCTCCACCCATCTGACCACCGGTACGTGGCGCGGGTTTGACAGCTCTTCAACCGGGTTCATGCGCGCAGGTTCTAAGCAAATACCGCCAGTCGCTAATGTCACTTGGAGGCCGACCTAGCGACTATCCCTAATCTGTGTCGTTGAAGAACGTTGGCGACTCAAGCCGACTTATGCGTGGGGGAAAAGTCACATAGATAGGCTGTTAATGCACTTTGCAACCGCCATGCCAGCCACCGGACAGATTACGAGGCATTTTCGCGCGCAATGTCCCCAGAATGGTGCGTCTCCAGCGAAAAGAGGCAATATTTCCCCTTTTCTCACGCATATGCCGGAAACAAACGCGAAACCGGCGCCAACAAAAAAACAAGCCACCCCCCGAAGGAAGGTGGCTGTTGTGATGTCGCGCCTTTGAGGGACAACGCGCAACAGATCTGGCGCGCCAACAAGGCGCGCCATCCGTGTCATCAGGGAATCCAGGACCAGACCTGCACGTTCAGGAAGCGCTGGATGGCCAACGAGAAAGCTTTCCACACCGGCATGGTGCTGCCGTCGATCTTCGCGTAGCCCGTCATGCCGGTGCGCAGCGATTGATCCGGATTCTTGACCTTGGCCACGACCTTGACGACGGTGCCAAACGACTGCTGCGTGACATTGCGATCGATCGTGATGACCTCGCCGTCGAAGAACTTGTCGCTGAAGGCGATCGGCCGCACGCGCACCTTGGTGCCGACCTTGATGTAGGCCAGGTCGGTTTCAGGCACCTCTACCTCCACCGTCACATCGTTGGTGTTTTCCACCGACGCAAACGGCGCGCCCTTCTCGAGATAGCTGTTGGTGCGATCCTGCAGGTGCAGTGTCAGCAGGTTGCCATCGAAAGGCATGGTCAACTCGCCGCGGCCGACCTTGCTCTGGTACATGTCGCGCTCTTCGTTCAGGCTTTGCAGCTTCGCCACGGCAGCGTCGATCTGATCCTTGGTCGCACCGGTCTTGGCGAGCGCCAGCGCCGCCTTCTTTTCGGCCACCTGGCTCACGTCGACCTGGTATTCGCGGCGAGCCGAGTCCAGTTCCTCGAATGACACCGTGCCATCCTTGTACATGGACTCCAGACGCGGCACGCGGTCCCTGGTGAAGCGCTCATGCTCCTGGGCCACCTGCAGCTGGCGCGAAGCCACCTCCACCTCTTCCGGCTTCGGGCGCGCCTTCAGGTCGGCCACGACGGATTGCTGCTCCGCAATGCGGGCGTTGTAGACGCTGACTTCGGACTGGTAGTCCAGCGTCGACAGCGTCGCCAGCACGGTGCCTTTGGCAATGCGCTCACCACCGTCGAAGTTGACCTTCTGGATCACGCCACCGATGTCTGAAGTGATGATCTGCTTCTGGAACGGATAGACCAGGAATCGGCCACCCGGCTCGTACGGATACGGCATCACCAGCAACAGCAGCAAGGTGACCACCAGCGCGATCTTGCCGTAGTGGCTCCAGGCGCTGCGCGGCTTCAGCGTGTCCTCGGCCTCACCCACCGCATCGGGCAGCGTGCGCTTGCGCCAGCGGTCGAACTGCACCGAGCGGTCATAGGCCGCCTCTATCATCTGCAGGCGACGGATCGAACGCCGACCCAGGTAGATCGCCATCAGCGCCGCAAGGAACAGCGCGGTGCCGCCCAGCATCACCGACTGCAGGTAGACCCCGACGATGACGGCCGAGATCAGGATCAGCACGAAGGCGTACACCGTCGATGCCAAGGCGTAGGCCGCCAGCACGCTGTTGTCCGACTCCTTGAAGGTCTGGCCGCGCATGCGGTTGAGCAGCGTCTTGTATGACTTGCCGCGCAGGTGCGGCTCGTTCATGAAGGCCGACAGCAGGTGGTAGCCACTGCCCTTGACCAGCGGGTTGCCCGAGGCAAACACCAAGTCGATCGCGCAGATGATGCCCAGCGCCAGGCCGATCTTGGCCGCAGTGCCCGCGGAGTCACGGGTGTTGTACCAGATCAGCATGCCCAGGCTGAACAGGAACACGCGCACCAGCAGCGGGCCTGCGTTCAGCCACATGCGCTCGCGGCGCGTCATCTGCTCGGTGTGCGTGACAACGTTCAGGAAGCGCGGCAGGAAGCCCATGAACACCGAGATGCCGAACTTCGCCACGGTAGCGCGGTAGGCATGGGCGATGAAGGCCTGCGTCAGCGTCACCGCCAGATTCACCGTGAACAAGCTGAACAGCACGTGCTCGAACAGCGTGGTGTAGTTGTGCAGGTTGGCCAGGTCTTCGCGGATCAGGTGGCTGTATTCCAGCGACAGCAGCACGGCCGCGATCGCCATCAGCGGCATGATGTAGACGAGGAAGCGCAGCGGCGCGACCACCGGCGCCAGCAGCTTCAGCATCGGCCGCGGATCGAACAGCTTCAACATCC
>NZ_VIDT01000023.1 GCF_006519715.1 Ideonella azotifigens | reverse complement strand
CAGCTCCTGCCGAGCCTGGGCCAGCGTGGCATGCAGTTGCTCGGGCGTCAGGCCCTTGAGTGCGCAGAAGTTCGGCTCGGTCAGCGTGGTGTGCTCGAAGTCGCGCAGCAGGTTGAAGCGGTCGCGGCGCTGCTGGTCTTCGGCCTCGCGGCGCTGCTGCGTGACGCCGCGGCGGCGCGTCAGTTCATCTACCGCCGCCTGGCGGTGCTCGTCGCTCAACTCGTCGGCCGGCTGGCCGTCAAGGTCGAAGCGGGTCTTGGCCCGGCTCAGCGCGATCAGGTAGCTGGTGCTGCCGGTGTGGCGGCGCAGGAAGGCCGACAGCGACTGGCGCGTGAACACGCCGGGCGCGCGGGCCTGGATGTCGGCCTGGATGCGCAGCTTCAGTGGCTTGGGCGCGCCAGCAAACAGCGCCGGGAAGCGCGACTTCAGCGCCTGGGCGCATTCGGCTGGCGACATGGCCACCGGCGCCGGCTTGGCGCCAGCGGCGGCCGGTGCAGCGTCTTCGGCCGGGGCTTCTTCGCCTTTGGTGGCGTCAGCGTCCACGGCCTCGGTTGCTGCGGCTGCGGGGGTTTCTGCCGCCTCGTCGCCACTGGCTTGCAGGGCCTCGGGTTCAACGGTGGCAGCGGCCTCAGGCGAGTCGCCCGCCTCCGGGCTGGTGGATTCGATGCCGGGCGCGGCGGCGGCCTCTGGCGTCTCGGCCGAAGGGTCCAGGGGCGCCGGGTTCGGCAGCGAAGGGGTCGATGACATGAAGATTCAGAAAGCGCGGGAAAGGCGCGATTGTGCCCATGCTGAGCGGCTTTGCGCGCACAGCCCTTTCAAGCGCTTTGTTACGTGGGGTCGAAGCTTCTCTCATGCGCCCGATTCAGCGGCTGGCGGCGACCTGCGACACCGCCCGCAGATGCTCCAGCTTGGCTGCGTACAGCGCACGGTTGCCAGGTGTGCTGCCATTTTTCGCGGCCAGCGCGAGGTGGCTGCGCGCATTGGGCAAATCACCCAGTTCGAGGTAGACCTGGGCCAGCCAGGCCTGGGCGTCCTGGAAGGTTGGGTCACGTTCGAGTTCGCGGGTCAGTTCATCGCGGGCTTGCAGCCAATCATGTCGCTGCGCCGCGGCCAGGCCGAGGCGGAAGTGGTGGAAGGGCTGCTGCGGCATCAGTTTGGCAATCCGCTGGTCCAGCGGGGTGGCTTCGCTGTCTCGGCCCTCGCTTCGCATCAGGCCGGCCAAATTGGCCAGCGAGCGCAGGTCGGTTGGTTCGAGTGCGAGCGCTTGCCGATAGGCCTGCTCGGCCATAGCGGGAAGTTGGCGGCGTTGGTAGATCACGCCCAGTGTGTTGACGGCAGCGGCGGCGGGTTTTTCATGCGACACCGCGGCTCTGGCCCACCAGTAAGCGGTGTCGAGGTCGCCCTGGGCCATGGACTCGACGGCGCGGTTGTTCTCGAACATCGCGACGACGTCGTCCTCGCTGATGAGCCGTGCGCGCCTGCCGCGCACGGCTTCGGAGGGCATGAAGTCCACGACGAGGGCTTGGCTGTCGCGGCCAAATGCCATCCAGTTGCGCTGCCCGAGTATGACGTTGACATGGCCACTGGCAACCACCATGTCGCCGCTCAGTCCCCAGGTGTCCTCGTCCAGCACCTGTCGGAAGCTGACCTGCAAGCCCAGTCGGTGGCCCAGCGCTGCGGTCAGGATCACCAGCGAAAGACAGTTGCCGGAGCGCGCCTTGAATGCTTCGGCTGCGGTGCGGGTTTGCGTCGCGTCGTAGTCGAGTTTCAGGTACTTGGTGCTTTGCAACGCTTCGTACAGGCCGCGTTGGTTGCCCTCGCTGTGAAGAAACGGTGACAGTTCGCCGCGCAGGAAATGCAGCATCTCGGTGTTCACGGCGAACAGGTCTCTGGTGTCGATGGTTTCCCGCGGCGCGGCGAACAAGCCATCGGCCAGTAGGGCCTCCATGGCCGGTGTCGCTGCGCCCATGCGGGCAACCGCTGCAGGCTGTGAAAGGGACCGCGCAGGATCTTGCGCACAGCCGGCCAGCATGGCGGTCAACGCCAGTGCAGCCGTGCATGCGGCGACGAAACGGGCTTGACCTTGCGTGTGCATGAAACCTCCTGCTGCGCATGGAAGCTGCAGGCCAATGGCCGGCGGCGATGCTTCATCGTAGAGCGGAACCGCTGGCGTGGGAATGGCGCCTTGCCGCATGGGCAGACGTTTTGGTGTGATGCGCAGCGGCGACTTCTGGCATGCCCTTTTTGTAACTCGGCGGCCCCAATGGGAATGGTTACGCCTGCTGCGCCGGGTGGCTGGCCCGAATCATGCTGAAGCAGCGGGCATGAACGGGGATATGACAAGACAAAACCGGCCGACCGACACGGCGGCCGTGCTGGGTGCGATTCAACAGGCAGGCGAAGCGGTACTGGGCTTGACCCACGGGCTGGCCGAGGTCGAATTGCTGGCTTCGGGTACCAAGCGGGGCGAGGTGGCGCGGCAACTGGGGCTGTTGGCCACGGCCTTGCGCCATTTGCCGCGGGATGCAATGCGCAGCATGCCGGAGATCGACTGGGCAGGCTGGCGCGGCATGGCCAGCTCGCTGGATCAGCTCGGCGGCCTGGCCCGCGACGAGGCCTTGTGGTTTGGTGCGCACTCGCTGGTGCCTGCCACGCTGAGCACCTTGCAGCAATACCGGGCCACCCGGCCGGAGCTGTTCAACTACTGGAACTGAGGCTGGCCTGCCGCGAGGGTGCGCCGGTTTGGTGAATGCCGCACGGCCGCAGCGACCGGCTCAGCCGGCCGGCAGGCTGCGCAAGCGACCCAGGTCGTCAGGCGTGTTGACGTTGAAGAAGGCGTCGCTGTCTTCAAAACCGACGAAGGCGCAAGCGTGCTGGCGTGCCCAGTGTTCGACCTGGCGCCGGCCTTGCGCCAGATAGGCCTGCAACGAAGCACGCAGATGGCAGCGCAGGAGGCAGAACACCGGTTCGGGGCGCAGTGCCTCAGCGTTATCGGGGGATCGCGTGGCGGCCATCGCGATCTCGCAGTCTTGCGTGATCGCGGCATTCGCCAGTCGGGCGACCAGGTCCAGCGGGAAATTTGGCGTGTCGCAGGGCACCGTGACCAGCCATGGCGTGGTCGCAGCCGACAGGCCGGCCAGGAAGCCGGCCAGCGGGCCGGGGAAGTCGCCCTCGGCGTCGGCCAGCACGGGCATGCCCAGCGCCGCGTAGTCAGCCAGATGGCGGTTGGCGCTGATCAGGCAGGTGCCGACCTGGGGTGCCAGGCGCTGCAAGGCCCACTCGGCCATCGGCCGGCCGTGCCAGGTCTGCAAGCCCTTGTCGACCCCCCCCAGCCGCTGGCCGCGACCGCCGGCCAGCAGCAGGCCGGTGACCTGCTCGCGCGGGATGCTGGCGGTCATGTTCAGGACCCTTTTGCCCAGAGGGTCAGGTGCTCTTCGAGATGCTGATGCTGGGGAACTTTGACGAGAAGTCCTTGGCGCGCTGCGCGACCTGCACCGCGACCTGACGGGCGATGGCGCGGTAGAGGCCGGCTTCTTCGCTGTCGGGCTGACTCACCACGGTGGGTGCACCAGCATCGGCCTGTTCGCGGATGGCCAGGCTGAGCGGCAATGCGCCCAGATAGTGCACGCCGTGGGTCTCGGCCATGCGCTTGCCGCCGTCGGCACCGAAGATGTGGGCCGTGTGGCCGCAGTTCGGGCAGCAGTAGACGGCCATGTTCTCGACCAGGCCGAGGATGGGCACGCTGACCTTCTCGAACATCTTCAGGCCCTTGCGCGCGTCGATCAGCGCCACGTCCTGCGGCGTGGTGACGATGACGGCACCGGTCAGCGGCACGCGCTGCGAGAGGGTCAGCTGGATGTCGCCGGTGCCGGGCGGGAGGTCGACGATCAGGTAGTCGAGCTCGCCCCAATTGGTCTGGCGCAGCAACTGTTCCAGCGCCTGCGTGGCCATCGGGCCGCGCCAGATCATTGCGTCGCCCGGGTCGACCAGGAAGCCGATGGAGTTGACCTTGATGCCGTGGCCCTGCATCGGCTCCATGCTCTTGCCGTCCAGGGTTTCCGGACGGCCGGAAATGCCCAGCATCGTGGGTTGGCTGGGGCCGTAGATGTCGGCGTCCAGCAGGCCGACCGATGCACCTTCCGCCGCCAGCGCCAGCGCCAGGTTCACTGCAGTGGTGCTCTTGCCGACGCCGCCCTTGCCCGAAGCGACCGCGACGATGTTCTTCACACCCGGCAACAAGGCCACGCCCCGCTGCACCTGGTGCGCCACGATGTGGCTGTTGACCTGCACGTCGACCTGGGTAACTTCGGGCAATGTCCGAGCAGCCGCTGCCAGGGCTGACTGCAGCAGTGCGACCTGGCTGCGCGCCGGGTAGCCGAGCTCGACCTCGAAGCTGACCTTGCCGCCATCGAGGCGCAGGGCTTTCAGCTGGCGGGTGGAGACAAAGTCCTTGCCGGTGTTGGGGTCGACGACGGTTTGCAGTGCCGCGAGAACGGCTTGTTCGGTGAGGGCCATGGGCGTGGAGAGCAGGGGAGGGCGGGGCCGGCGCGGAAGGCGCCAGCAGGCAGCCGGGCGCGCAGTGTCGGTCAGCGGCGGCGCTGCGCGTGGATGGAGAATGCGCTGCAGTCTACCGGCTGCGCCCTTGGTGCATGGGCGCAGCCCACAGGAGCCCTGGTTCGCAGTGGTCCATCTGGAGACGCTTTGCGAACTTTTCACCGGGGCTCGGCAAACCGGAGCCGTTGAATGATGAACGCAAACCATGGTTTTCTTCGCCGCAGGCTGTGCGGGTTCTCGCTGGCATGGGTGCTGGCTGGTTGTGCCGGTGCGGCCAGGGCTGCCACCGCGCCGCCAACCCCGGCGGCCACTGCACCCACGCCGCCGGTGCAGGTCCGCTTGGTGACCGAGCAGGGCACCATCGTGGTGGCTGTTGACCTGGCACACGCTCCTGTGTCCGCTGGCGATTTCCTGCGCTACGTGGACCGTGGGCTGTACGCGGGCGCCAGCTTCTACCGCACGGTGCGGCGAGACAACGATCACGGCACGCCGCAGATCGAAGTCATTCAGGGTGGCGTGGCGGGCGACGACACGCCAGCGCCGCCGGTGGCTCACGAGACCACGCAGGCCAGCGGGCTGCGGCACCATGACGGCACGCTGTCGCTGGCGCGTGGTGCGGTGGGCACCGGCTCGGCCGCGGCGTTTTTCATCTGCATCGGTGAGCAGCCGGGGCTGGATTTCGGCGGCCAGCGCAACCCGGATCGCCAGGGCTTTGCCGCCTTTGGGCAGGTGCTGGAAGGCATGGACGTGGTGCGCCGCATCCACGGCGCGGCGACCGATCCGGCCCAGGGCGAGGACTATGTGCGTGGGCAGTTGCTGGTCAAGCCGGTGCGCATCCTGCGGGCCGAGCGGGTCGAGCCTGCGCCGCAGGCCGTACCGCCCGGCGTGGCGCTGCGCTGAAGCTGCTCAGCGCAGGAACAGCTGATAGACCGGGTTGTCGGTCTCGTCCACGCAGGGGTAGGCCAGGCCGGCAATGAAGTTCTTGAAGGCCTGCTTGTTGCCCTTGGGCACCTGCATGCCAACGAGGATTCGACCGTAGTCTGCGCCTTGGTTGCGGTAGTGGAACAGGCTGATGTTCCAGTCCGGATGCATGGCCGATAGGAAGCGCATCAGTGCGCCCGGGCGCTCGGGGAACTGGAAGCGGTAAAGCCGCTCGTCGCGCGCCAGCTCGCTGCGGCCACCCACCATGTGGCGCACATGCTCCTTGGCCAGCTCGTCGTCGGTCAGGTTGACGGTGGCGAAGCCGTGGCGGGTGAAGCTGCGGGCGATTTTGTCGGCCTCGTCGCGCTTGCTGATGGACACGCCGACGAAGACGTGGGCGATCTTGGCGTCCGAGATGCGGTAGTTGAACTCGGTGACGCTGCGCGAGCCAATCAGTTCGCAGAAGCGCTTGAAGCTGCCGCGCTCCTCGGGGATCGTCACCGCGAACAAGGCTTCGCGTTGTTCGCCAAGCTCGGCCCGCTCGGCGACAAAGCGCAGGCGATCGAAGTTCATGTTCGCGCCGCAGGTCACGGCCACCAGCGTCTGGCCCTTGAGCTTGTGCTCGGCGGCGTACTGCTTCAGGCCGGCCACGCCCATCGCGCCGGAAGGCTCGACGATGCTGCGGGTGTCCTGGAACACGTCTTTCATCGCGGCGCAGACGGCGTCGGTGTCGACGACCACGAAGTCGTCGACCAGCTCTCGCACCAGGCGGAAAGTCTCTTCACCGACCAGCTTGACGGCGGTGCCGTCGGCGAACAGGCCGACATCGGGCAGCGTCACGCGCTTGCCCGCCTTGACCGAGCGCAGCATCGCGTCGGAGTCGACCGTCTGCACGCCAATGACCTTGATCTCGGGCCGCACTGCCTTGATGTAGGCCGCGACACCGGAGATCAGCCCGCCGCCGCCGATGGCGCAGAAAACCGCGTGGATGGGCCCCTGGTGCTGGCGCAGGATTTCCATCGCGATCGTGCCCTGGCCGGCGATCACGTCCGGGTCGTCGAACGGATGCACGAAGGTCAGGCCCTGGGCCTTTTCAAGCTCGACCGCGTGGCCGTAGGCGTCTGAATAGCTTTCGCCATGCAGCACGACTTCACCGCCCCAGCCGGCCACGGCGTCGATCTTGACCTTGGGTGTGGTGACGGGCATCACGATGACGGCGCGGCAGCCCATGCGCTTGGCGCTCATGGCCACGCCCTGGGCATGGTTGCCTGCCGAGGCGCAGATGACGCCGCGCTGCAGCTTTTCCGGCGGCAGGTGCGCCATCTTGTTGTAGGCGCCGCGCAGCTTGAAGCTGAACACCGGCTGCAGGTCTTCACGCTTGAGCAGCACCTGGTTGCCCAGGCGCTTGCTCAGCGTGCGGGCCGGGTCCAGCGCGGTTTCGTCTGCAACGTCATAGACCTTGGCGTTCAGGATCTTGCGCAGGTAGTCGTTGGCGCTCGGCGGCGTGGCCGCTTGGATCGCCATGCTGGTGCCGGACATGGAACGACTGGATGCCGGGCGCGCCGCAGGGCGGGCCGGACGGGCGGCGCCTGCCATGGCGTCTCTCCTCGGTGCAATGCTGGTTGAAATGACTTCGCACGCATCGCCCGGAGGGTCTGCCACGCAGAAGCGCTGCATGGTAAAGCAGCGCGCTGTGACCTACGCCAGATGTCGCCAGACAGAAAAAAGCCCGGAGCTTTGCAGCTCCGGGCTGAATCCACCAATGGAGGAGGTGGAGGAGACAACCGGGGCATTGATCGATAGATCCATCAATGCGATGAATAGAGTTTAACCGCACTTGTGCTGCGCTGCAATATGTTGCAAGCGGCCCGTGGCGAACCTTCAGCGGGGCGCGCCGCGAGATAATTCACATTTGGTGGCGTCGCGAGCCTGCGGCGCTGCCGTCATACGAGGATGAAGTCGATGGAATGCACGATCCACTGGGTGCCGGAAACCGGCATGTCGATGCTGGCGGAGACTGGCAGCGGCCATTTGCTGAGCATGGACGGCGCGCCTGAAGGCGGCGGCCGCAACCTGGCGCCGCGCCCCATGGAAACGCTGCTGGCCGGTGCTGGCGGCTGCACGGCCTACGACGTGGTGCTGATCCTGAAGCGCGGGCGACACGAGGTGAGCGGCTGCACTGTGTCCCTCAAGGCCGAGCGTGCGTCGGTCGACCCGAAAGTCTTCACCAAGCTGCACATGCATTTCGTGGTGACCGGCAAGCAGCTTCCGGAGGCCGCGGTAGCGCGGGCCGTGGCGCTGTCGCACGAAAAGTATTGCTCGGCCACAGCGATGTTGGGCCGCACGGCGGAGATCAGCACCAGCATTGAAGTGCGCGAGGCTGGGGCCTGAGGCTGCGCGGCATCGTCAGATGTAGTGTGCGGTGGTCGTCATGACCTTGGCTGCCACCCGCATCAGGCCGCGAACGGGGGGCGGCAGCCGATGGGCCCCGGCGGCCTCAGCCTGTTCCGAATGCCGGACTTCGTCTGCATGCATCTGCGCCACGATGGCGCGTGACGCATGGTCCTCGGTGGGCAGGCGCGCGAGGTGGCTGGCCAGATGCCGGGCCACCTGCCGCTCAGTCTCCGCGACAAAGCCCAGGCTCCAGCGGTCTCCGGCTCGGCCGGCCAGCAGGCCCAGCGAGAAAGCGCCGGCGTACCAGAGCGGGTTCAGCCAGCTGGCGTGGCTGTTCAAGGCCTTCAGGCGTTCCGCCGTCCAGGCCAGGTGATCAATCTCCTCGTCGGCGGCTTGTTGCAGATCCCGCCGCAGCGCGGGATCACGTGTGCCCAGCGCCTGTGACTGATAAAGCGCCTGCGCACAAACTTCGCCCACATGGTTCACACGCATCAGTGCGCCGGAAAGTCGCTTCTGCGACGCGCTGAGTGCCGTCGCGCCAAGCTCGGGCTGCGCAGGGCTGGCGCGGTTGGCTCTCGCGCCGCCTGAGAGCGTGCGCAGCGCTTGATCTGCGTTGATCAACAAGGTGTCGAGCATCCTGGGTTTCTCCCCATTGCTGGCGTTATGTGAATTTCGCAAGACGCCATTGTGACGCGTTCGTTTTTTGGCCACCCGTTGTCCATAGGCAACGACCCTGGGCCGGATGTGCCTGAAAGTTTGCCTCCTTGGCGGGGCTCTGGTGCAATCACGCTCAGCTTCCGCATCAGGGTTTGCCTTTAGTGCGCTCCGGACCAGCCGCTCAATGAAGCGGCCAGGCCAACCCTCCGGATCTCTCGTACCAATCTTGGAGATAGTTGCAATGAAAAAAACTCTGCTCGCTCTGGCAGTTCTGGGTGCTTTCGCCGGCGCCGCTTCCGCTCAATCGTCGGTGACCGTGTACGGCAAGCTGGACTTGGCACTGGCCAAGACCGTGGCTTCCAAGGACAAGCAAGTTGCCGACAACAACGGCAGCCGCATCGGCTTCAAGGGTTCTGAAGACCTGGGCAATGGCATGTCGGCCATCTTCCGGATTGAAAGCCAAATTTCTGCCGACACCGGCGCTGCACAAGGCGGAACCACCTTCTGGAACCGTTGGTCCTCCGTGGGCCTGAACACCAAGTTCGGTTCCCTGCAACTGGGTCGCATGGAAAGCGGCGCCTGGGATGTGGTGAGCTCTGCTGACCCGTTCGGTGGCGACACCATTGCTCAGCTGCGTGACGTTGGCGCCACGCTGCGCACCAGCAAGTTCGACGCCACGCAGGCGTTGGTGGATGTGCGTCGTCTGGACAATTCTGTTCGCTATGACGGTGCTTTTGGTGCCTTCAAGCTGTCAGCTTCCGTTGCGGAAACTTACGGCGCTGGCACCGAGAAGCCCTATGCGGTCGGTGCTTCCTACACGATGGGTTCGCTGATGGTCGGTGGTGCGTACGAAGCCACCACGTTTGAAAACCAGAAGATGTGGACCGCTGTCGGTTCCTACGACTTCGGCATGGCCAAGCTGTCCGGCTCGTATTCCGATGGCAAGACCATTAATGACGTTGACGTCAAGGGCTTCCTCGTTGGCGTGGTTGTGCCTTACGGCGCCATCAACCTGAAGGCTGGCTACGCACAGTCCAAGGTGGACTTTGCCGCAGGTTCGCAGACCCTGAAGAAGGCTGGGCTGGGCGTGGAGTACAAGCTGTCCAAGCGCACCAAGATCTATGCTGACTACGCCCGCATCGGTGGCGATGTTGGTGGCAGTTTGGCGGCCGACAACAAGAACGGCTACGACTTCGGTCTCAGCCACTCGTTCTAAGTCTCTCCAGGCATTTGCGCAGTCACTCTGCGCGAATGCCGTGTGAGCAAAAGCCCGACAGGCCATGCCTCTCGGGCTTTTTTATTTCTGTCACATCGGCTCTTGCCAAGGCGCGACTCAAGTTGTCGAGTCGGCCTGCGTCACTCAGGGCTGGCTTGCGCTGGCTGCCGGCGCCGCGGTGGAGGCCGGAGAAGTTGCAGAGGCGCGAGACGGCTTGGTTGATGCCTGATCGGGTAGCACCAAATTGGCCCGTTGGCCGCAGCCAGCGCACAGCAGTGCCAGGGCCAGCCCTGCAGCCAGCGTTGCAGTTCGCGGCAGGCCACAGAAGGCATGCGACGAAGAGGTCTTCAAAGGTGCTCGCTTTTGCGGCGCCACTACACTGAACATCACGCAATGCGGCATAACTGAATTTTAGCGATGACCACGACAGCTCCGACCCTGACTGACGCGCAATACCACGAACTGGCTCACCTGGCGCTCGCCAGCGTCGAAGCTCAGATCGACCAGTGGCTGGACCGGGATGTGATCGACATCGACACCCACCGTACCGGCGGCCTGCTGGAGTTGTCGTTCCCCAACGGCAGCAAGATCATCCTGAACACCCAGCCGCCGCTGCACGAGATCTGGCTGGCGGCGCGAGGCGGCGGTTTCCACTACCGATGTGACGTGGCGGCTGGCCGCTGGGTCGATACGCGTGATGGCAGTGAACTGTTCCAAAGTCTTTCGCATCACGCCAGCGCGCAGGCTGGCGTGGCACTTCTGTTCACTGGCGCCTGACGGCGGCGCGGTGCCTCCTCGGGACTCTTTGACGTCAGTTCACACGGCGGCGAGCGAATCTGGTCGGGATGGGCTTCCTACCGGAACAGGTCCAGGATGCCTTTCTTCTCGTCCTCGTTTGGCGGCGTGGGCAGGTGTTCTTCTGTGTTCAGGCTGCTGACGCCCTGGCCGCCACTGAACTCGTCGTAGTACCACTCGCCCGCCACGTTGACCACACCTGGCGTGGGCTGCACTTCGGCCACCGGCACGCCTTTGAGCGCCTGGCCCATGAACTCGATCCAGACGGGCAACGACAGCCCACCGCCGGTTTCACGGTCGCCCAGCTTGCGTGGGTTGTCGTAGCCGATCCAGACGACGGCTGCCAGCGAAGGCTGGAAGCCGGCGAACCAGGCGTCCATGGAGTCATTGGTGGTGCCGGTCTTGCCATAGATGTCCGGCCGCTTCAGCGTGGCCTGCGCGCGAGCCGCCGTGCCGGAGCGTGCGACTTCCTGCAGCAGGCTGCTCATGATGAAGGCGTTGCGCGGTTCGATGACGCGCAGCGATTCATCAGGCGGTGCAAGCCGGGTTTCATGCAGCACGCGGCCGCGGGTGTCGGTCACCCGCGCGATCAAGACCGGGTTGACGCGGTAGCCGCCGTTCGCAAACACGCTGTAGCCGGTCACCATCTGCATTGGCGTGACCGAGCCCGCACCCAGTGCCATCGTCAGGTAAGGATCGTGGCGCTCCTTCTCGAAGCCAAATCGGGTGATCCATTCGCGCGCATAGGGCACGCCAATGGCCTGCAGCACGCGGATCGATACCATGTTCTTGGACTTCGCCAGTGCACGCCGCAGCGACATGGGGCCGTCGAAGGTGCCGTCGTAGTTCTTCGGCTCCCACGGTTGGCTGCCGGTGCTGCCGGCGTCGAAGAACAGCGGTGCGTCATTGACCACCGTGGCTGGCGTGAAGCCTTTTTCGAGTGCTGCCGAATAGATGAAGGGCTTGAAGCTGGAACCCGGTTGCCGCCACGCCTGTGTCACGTGATTGAACTTGTTCTTGCCGAAATCAAAGCCGCCAACAAGGGCGCGGATGGCACCGGTTTGCGGCTCCATCGATACGAATGCCCCTTCGACCTCCGGCTGCTGGGTCAGTGTCCAGTCACCCTTGACAGTCTTCAGTACCCGCACGATGGCGCCGCGTCGCACTTGCACCTTCGGGTCTGCGCGGTCTGACAGGCCGGAGGTCGCTGGCTTCAGGCCTTCTCCAGTGATCGTCAGCGCTTCGCCGGATTGCAGTGCTGCAATGACCTTCTTGGGCGACGCCTCCAGCACCACCGCGGCCTTCAATTCGTCGTTATCCGGATGGTCTGCCAGCGCTTCCGCAATGCGTGCGTCCAGCGCCTTGGGGTCTGCCGGCAGGTCCACATAGGCTTCCGGGCCGCGGTAGACCTGCCGCCGCTCGAAGTCCATCAGACCCTTGCGCAGCGCGTGGTAGGCCGCGGCCTGATCCGAGGCTTGCACCGTCAACTGCACGTTCAGCCCGCGGGTGTAGGTATCAGCGCCGTATTGGGCAAACATCAATTGCCGCGCTGCTTCCGCGAGGTATTCCGCATGCACTGGCACCTCGGTTGGCGTGCGGTATTTCAGGGTTTGTGCGAGGGCGGTCTCGCGCTGCTCGGCGGTGATGAAGCCGTTATCCAGCATGCGGTCCACGATGTAGCGCTGCCGCACTGTTGCCCGGCGCGGGTTGGCGATCGGGTTGTAGGCCGACGGCGCCTTCGGTAGCCCGGCGAGCATCGCCGCCTCGGCCACGGTCAGTTCCCGCAATGGCTTGCCAAAGTAAATTTCGCTGGCGGCCGCGAAGCCGTGCGCGCGCTGCCCCAGGTAGATCTGATTCATGTAGATCTCAAGGATGTGGTCCTTGCTCAGGGCGCTCTCGATCTTCAGCGCCAGCAGCACCTCGTAAAGCTTGCGAGTGATCGTTTTTTCGGTCGACAAGTAAAAATTACGCGCAACCTGCATCGTGATCGTCGATGCGCCCTGGCTGCCTGCGGCACCGAACTGCGCAACGCCAGCTCTCAGCACGCCCAGGTAGTCCACGCCGCTGTGTTGATAGAAGCGGGCGTCTTCGATCGCCAACACCGCGTGTTTCATCACGTCTGGAATCTCGGCAATGGGTGTGAACTGCCGCCGTTCGTCGCCATATTCGCCCAACAGGACGCCATCCGCGGAGAAGACTCGCAGCGGCAGCTTTGGGCGGTAATCCGTGATCGCGTCCAGCTCCGGAAGATTCGGATAGGCGACCGCCAACGCAATGCCGCCGCAAATCAGGCCGGCCGCTCCCAGTGCCAGGGCCACGCCAAACAGCGCCGCCAGCACTCGCAACAGTGCGGCCACCGCCCGCGAAGCGGGGGCGACGGCGGCGTTCGAACTGGAGTGCTTGCCGGGACCTTTGGATGAGGAAGAGGCGGGATCGTTGGGGTCGGCGTCGCTCATGGTTCTCCCGTTGAGCTGCCGATTATAGGAAGTGGAAGTTGCTTCAACTGCCGTTGGCTCAGGCAGCCAGCGCATGGCGCAAACACAGCTTTTGGGTGGAGGCGCAAAGGTTCCGCACCGGTATCGTTTGCTTACCAATCAGTCAGTCTGGCGCAACGGACGCGCGGATTCGTTCCGGGGAAATCCTTGGTTCGTCAACAAGCTTGCTGCTAGCATTGAAGTGCTTTGTTAACTTTGCGCCCGTTCACGGTGTCGCTGGAGCCATCTCCCGTGGGTTTTCTTGATCGCTTTCTGGGCCAGAAACATCCCCAGATGATGGGTCTCGACATCAGTTCATCCAGCGTCAAGCTGGTTGAACTGGGTCAGTCATCGTCCGGCGAATTGGTGCTCGAACGACTGTCCAGCGAGCCTTTTGAAAAAGGCTGGATCGTGGATGGGCAAATCGAGAAATTTGATGAAGTGGCCGATGCGGTGCGGCGCGTTGTGGCCCGCAGCGGCACGCGCACCCGACACGTCGTGATGGCCATGCCGGCCGCAGCGGTCATCACCAAGCGCATCGTGCTGCCTGCCGGTCTTCGTGAAGAGGAGATGGAGCTTCAGGTCGAAACCGAAGCGCATCAATACATCCCGTTCTCGCTGGACGAAGTCAGTCTGGATTTCTGTGTGATTGGACCGAATTCGAATTCGGCCGGTGATGTGGATGTGTTGATCGCTGCTTCGCGAAAAGACCGCGTGCAGGACCGGCAAGGCCTGGCCGAGGCGGCCGGGTTGACGCCGGTTGTGCTGGACATTGAATCGCATGCCTCCCGTCTGGCCATGACGCGGCTGGTCGCCGCTTTGCCTGACCAAGGCAAGGACGCTTTGGTCGCGTTGTTTGAAATTGGCGCGGATACCACCAGTCTCAAGGTCCTGCGGGAAGACGAGTTGCTGTACGACCGCGACCAATCTTTCGGGGGTGCCCAACTCACGCAGTTGATCTCGCGGCAATACGGCTTTTCATATGAAGAGGCGGAGCAGAAAAAGCTCAGTGGCGATCTGCCCGAAGACTATGGCCCCACCTTGCTGACGCCGTTTGTGGACAGCTTGGCACATGAAATTGGCCGTGCTTTGCAATATTTCTTCACCAGCACGCCGCATCACAAGGTGCATTACGTGATGCTGGCGGGTGGCGCGGCATCCATGACCGGGTTGCGCGAACGCGTCAAGGACGTCACCGGTTTCGCCTCGCGCGTGGTGAATCCTTTCGAGAACATGAAATTAGGGCCGGCGGTGCGGGAGGCCAAGCTCAAGCGTGAGGCGCCGTCTTACCTCACGGCCTGCGGCCTGGCCATGCGGAGATTTGTGCAGTGATCCTGATCAACCTGTTGCCCCACCGAGAGGCGCGCCGGCAGGAACGCAAGCGGGCATTTTTCGCGGCCCTGGGACTGGCAGCCATTGTGGGTGCCGGTATCGTCCTGCTTTGGTATCTCGTGTTGCAGCAATTGACTGCCGCGCAGAACTCCCGAAACAGCTTTCTGAAGACGGAAATCACCAAGCTCGAAGTCAAGATCAAGGACATCGCGGACTTGAAGGCTGAAATCGAAGCCTTGAAGGCGCGACAAAACGCTGTGGAAAACCTCCAGACGGATCGGAATGTGCCGGTCTATCTGTTGAACGAGCTTGTCAAGCAGACGCCCGAGGGTGTCTATCTGACTGCCGTCCGTCAAAGTGGGAATCAGGTCACTGTCAGTGGCGTTGCCCAGACCAATGAGCGTGTTTCCGAGTTACTGCGCAACACTGCCTACAACTCCACGTGGTTGGAGCGTCCTGAGTTGGTGGAAAGCAAGTCCGCCAACATTCTGATTGGCAAGGATCAACGCAAATTGTTTGATTTTTCCATCAAAGTGTCGATCAAGCGGCCCGCTCCGCCTGCGGGGGCTGCCAGCGGCGCGGCACTTGGCAAGCCTGCGACCGCCAAAGTGTCCTGAGTATTGACCATGGCGACACAGAAAAAAACCTCTCAAATCGACGTCGGGGCGTCGCTGCGTGCGGCGGGCGGCCAGTTTCAGGGCTTGGACCCCAAGGAGCCCGGACAGTGGCCGATACTGCCAAAGGCTGTGGTCTGGCTATTGGCTGCCGTCGTGGCTGTGGTGGTGGGCTGGCTGTTATTGATCAGTGATGAAACAGATCGTTTGGCGCAATCCCGGGACCTTGAACCAAAACTCAAGACCGAATATCGGCAGAAGCTCACCCAGGCCGTCAATCTTGAAGAGTTACGCAAGCAAAAGGAACAGGTTCAGGAGTATGTGACTCAGCTGGAAAAGCAATTGCCAGGCAAGGCTGAGATGGATGCGCTGCTGTCGGACATCAATCAGGCCGGTGTTGGGCGGGGCATGCAATTTGAGCTCTTCCGGCCGGGGCAGGTGGTGGTGAAGGACTATTACGCCGAGTTGCCAATCGCCATTCGGGTGTCCGGTCGCTTCCACGACATTGGTTCATTCGCTGGGGATGTCGCCAATCTTTCGCGCATCGTCACCTTGCACAATTTGGTTATCACGCCCACTACAGCCAAGGACAACTCGGGTGCCTTGGTCATGGAAGCCACAGCGCGGACCTACCGCTATCTGGATCCAGCCGAGGTGGCTGAGGTCAAGCGAGAGGCTGCTGCAAAGGTGAGCGCAAAGAAGAAGGGCAAGTCATGAGTCGGCAGTTTTTGACTTGGCTTGGGTTGGGACTGATCCTGTTGATGGCTGGCTGTTCTGGTGACAACCAGGAGATTCAGGCCTGGATGGATCAACAGGCGAAAGAGGTTAAGCCGAATGTGCAACCGATTTTACCGCCGCGGAAATTCGAGCCGGAGCCTTATGTTGGCAGTGTTGCGCCGGAGCCGTTTGGTGCGGGCAAGATGGTGGCGGGGACACGACTTGATGCGAGAGGCTCAAATGCGATCCTCGCGGCTGAAATGCGCCGCCGGAAGCAACCGTTGGAGTCGTTTCCTCTGGATGGCATGAAGATGGTCGGCAGTGTGAATCGAGGGGGCCAGCCTCATGCATTGCTGAAGGTTCAGGGGCTGCTGCACTACGTGAAGGCGGGCGATTATCTGGGTCAGAATTTCGGCAAGATCACCAAGATTTCCGAAACCGAGCTCGAGTTGCGTGAAATCGTGCAAGACGCCTCTGGCGAGTGGATTGAACGCACCAGTACCCTCCAGCTTCAGGAGTCGGGGCAATGAACAACAGGTTGGAGTCACGCAAGATGCGTAGTTGGTACGCGGCAGCCCTGGCGCTGTCGATCGGGATGATGGCGCCGGGCTTAGCTATGGCGCAAAACGTCATTCGCTCGGTCACCGGTTCGCAACAGGCCAATGGCGAAGTGATTCGGGTTGAACTCAGCCAGCCTTTGGCTTCTGCGCCCACCGGGTTCGTGGTCCAGGCGCCACCTCGGGTGGCCATCGATCTGCCGGGTGTCACCAATGGTTTGGGCACGTCCAGTGTAGAGGTTAACCAGGGCAATGTTCGGTCTGTCAACGTTGCCAATTCCGGTGATCGCACCCGGCTGGTAGTGAGCCTGAAGCAGGCAACTTCCTACAAGACAGAGATTCAAGGCAAAACGCTCTTGATCCTGTTGGATTCGCAGGCTTCAGCAGGTGCTGCCCAGGATGCGGTGCATTTCGCCACCAACCAGAATTCCGAACAGCTGGCGCTTCGGGACATTGATTTCCGGCGTGGCCCAGATGGCGCTGGGCGCGTCGTAGTGGGGCTGGCCAACACCCAAGTCGGCGTAGATTTGCGGCAGCAGGGCCAGAATTTGGTGGTGGAGTTCCTGCATTCCACCCTGCCGGAGAGTCTGCGTCGCAAGTTGGATGTTTCCGACTTCGGCACGCCTGTGCAAGGCATTTCGGCTGTGCAAAATGGTGACCGAGTTCGTCTGTTGATCGAGCCTCGCGGTGCCTGGGAGCACAGTGCCTATCAGACCGATACGCAATTCGTGTTGGAAGTTCGTCCGGTGCGCATGGATCCGAACAAACTGGTGCAGGGTCCCGGCTTCCAGGGTGAGAAACTGTCGTTGAACTTCCAGAACATTGAAGTCCGCGCGCTGCTGCAAGTTATCGCGGACTTCACCAATTTCAACGTGGTTACCAGTGACACTGTGACCGGCAGCGTTACGCTGCGCCTGAAGGATGTGCCCTGGGATCATGCGCTGGATATAATCTTGCAGGCCAAGGGTCTGGGCATGCGCAAGTCTGGCAACGTGCTGTGGATCGCGCCCAAAGAAGAACTTGCCGCCAAGGAGCAGGTGGATCTTGAGGCAAAAAAGAAGATTACGGAACTGGAGCCCGTGCGGACCCAGTCCTATCAGCTCAATTACACCAAGGCCGAAGAGATTGCAAAGGCCTTGACCGGGCAAGGCAGCGCTGCCGGTGCTGGATCCGCCGCGTCAGGCTCGGGGGCCAACGCAACACGGATTCTTTCGCCACGAGGCTCGGTGTTGGCTGAAGCCCGAACCAACCAGCTTTTTGTGTCGGACATTGCTTCCAAGTTGGAAGAGGTGACGACCATGATTTCCAAAATTGACATTCCAGTGCGCCAAGTGTTGATCGAGGCGCGCATTGTCGAGGCTGATGACAAGTTCGGCCGGGCATTGGGTATCAAATTGGGGGCTACTGACCTGCGTGGCGTCAATGGGGGAGTTCCCGGCTATTCGGTCGGCGGTAGCAACTACGTAACGGTGGGCGGCAACTACAACCAGGTTGGTTATCAGACCAATCAGCAGGGCACCGACACCGCTTACTCCAACAGCCAGTTCGTGAGCCTTCCGGCCAATACCAGTGCCATCAGCACGGCCTCCGCTGCAACGATGGCACTCTCGCTTTTCAGTGCGTCCGCCAATCGCTTTCTGAACTTGGAACTTAGCGCATTGGAAGCGGAAGGCAAGGGCAAGATCGTGTCCAGCCCGCGGGTGATCACCACCGACCAAGGCAAGGCTGAAGTCGAGCAGGGCGTGGAGATCCCGTACCAGATCGCTTCGTCAAGCGGCGCCACCGCGGTGTCCTTCAAGAAGGCGAGTCTGCGTCTGGAAGTGACGCCACAAATCACACCAGAAGGCAATGTGATTCTCGCGCTCGAAGTCAACAAGGATAGTCGAGGCGACAACACCACCGCAGGCCCGGCGATCAACACCAAGCACGTGAAGACCCAGGTGCTGGTGGAGAATGGCGGTACAGTCGTCATCGGTGGCATCTTTACGCAGGAGGAGCGCGACGAGGTCAACAAGGTTCCGCTGCTGGGTGATATTCCTTATCTTGGTGTTTTGTTTCGCGACACGGTTCGGTACAACAACAAGACGGAACTGCTGATGTTCATCACACCTAAGATCATCACGGACAGGTCTGCAGCTCGCTGAGTATTTGCATCGGCTTGGGCCGAAGAGGAATAGAGGGGAAATGATGGTTCGGAAGAAAATTGCTGCGGCTTGGTTGCTTTTGGCAGCCATGTTGCAAGCCTGTGGTGGTGGCGGAGGTGATGCAGGCACGCCCGTGGTTGGTGGCGGTGGCGGAGGCGCAAGCACGGTTGCGGCGTTGCGTTTGGACCTTAGCTCCGCAACGATCATCAACACGGCGCCCGCGGCAGTCACCGTTACTGTTACTGCGGTGGATGCAAATAATCAGGTTGTTAGCGACGCTCCTGTAGTTGTAACGGCGGACAGCGGCGGTGTTGTTACTTCTACTGCTTCTGCGACCGATACATCTGGCGTGCTGACCTCTTCGGTCGGGATGGGGGCAGATACCACTGTTCGTACGATTACGGTCACCGCGACAAGTGGGAAGATAACTGGCGCTGCGCGAATTTCAGTGGTAAGTACCAGTGGCGGCACGACAGTTTCAGCCCTTCGTGTTGAACTGAGTTCCGTTGCGATTGCCAATCAAGCACCGACGCCCGTAACGGTCACGGTTACGGCAGTTGACTCTAACAATCAGGTTGTCAGCGGCGCTCCGGTAGTGGTCACCGCAGACAACGGCGGTGTTGTTACTTCCACGGCCTCCTCCACCAGCACATCTGGCACATTCATTTCGACCGTGAGTATGGGTGCAGACGCATCCACGCGGACGATTACGGTGACCGCTACCAGCGGTAACGTGACTGGTACTGCAAAAATCAGCGTCGTGGAGAGTGTCAGCGGGGGGGCGGCTTCGCTTGCCTTGGCGCTTTCCGCTCAAACCGTGACAGCTTCGAATCCTGTCACGGTATCGGTGACCCTGCAGGATGCGAGCGGGAATGCTGTGCCCAGCGCTGTCGTGTCTTTCAGCACGACACTTGGCCTCGGTACGTTCAGTTCTAGCACGGCACTCACTGATTCAACTGGCAAGGCATCTGTGCTGTTGTATCCGGTGAGTACCACAGCCACAGGCGCCGATTACGTTGTGGCTTCCGCCACTGTCAGCGGCACGGCTTTGACGAAGAGCCTCGGATTCCAAACCAGTGCGACATCCGTTGGCATCCAAACCTTCACCTCTGGGTTGACCGGTGCTCTGAGCGCTTATGGTCAAGCCACGTTGAATGTCAGCCTCTCGGGAACGACGGCAGGTACACCGGTCGGTTTGTCCATTCAGTCGCTGTGCGCCAATAAGGGCAAGGCAACCATTACTCCTGCGTCCGTGACAACGTCCAGTGGATCGGCTAGTTTTACGTACAAGGATGTACAGTGCGGTGCGACGGATACGACCGACACAGTCACGGTGACCGTGGTGGGTACCTCCACCAGCGGCTCTCTGACCATTCCTTTGTCTCAGCCTTCCGCCGGCAGTCTTGGCTTCGTTTCTGCGTCGCCGCAGACGATCTATCTGAAGGGTTCCGGACTGGGCGAAACTTCTGTGGTGACCTTTGTGGTCAACGATCAAGCGGGTAATCCGCTCCCGGGCCAAAGCGTAGCGCTTCAGCCGACCACGACCGTTGGCGGGTTGACCATGGATGCGCTGGGTGTGAATACTGATGGTTCCGCGCCTACGGAAACGAAGATCAGTGACTCGAATGGCCAGGTGGCAGTTCGAGTGAGTTCTGGAACTGTGCCAACCCCTGTTCGAATCAAGGCGACGTTGACCAGTGCAGGCATTTCTACGGTATCAAGTAACTTGAGCATCGCCGTTGGACTGCCGTCCCAGTTGAATTTTTCGCTGTCTCAACAGACGATCAACATCGAAGGCATGAACCATGACGGGACAACCAATACTTACACGGTGATCGCTTCCGATCGAATGGGCAACCCCGTGCCAGCCAACACGACGGTGAATTTCGTGGCCGAGGGTGGGCAAGTCCAATCTCAGGGATTCACTACCATCACAAATGGTTTGGCTGGAACGACGGTGAACTTCCAGTCGGCGGATCCGAGGCCTGTCGATGGGCGAATCACCGTGGTGGCTTATGCGCTGGGTGAAGAGTCGTTCATTGACATGAACGGGGACAACAAATGGGACAGTATTGAGGACTATCAAGATCTGGGTGCTGTGTTCCTGAGTCGTAAATTCAGCCAAGCCTATAATGCGGGCCAAAGCGATCAGTTCATCAAGGGGGCGGGAACCATTGCGTGCCACTCTCCGAGCAGTTCCCTACTTGCCGTCAACGCAAGCATTCCTTTCCAAGCGGGTACTTGCGACGGCACCTGGAGCAATGCAGGCTATGTTCGTCGCGCGGCGGAGACTGTGCTATCCACGTCTGGTTCCCGTCTCATGTGGTTCAGAGATGCAACGTCTACGCCGGTCGTCGCCAATGTGTCCGGTGGTTTGCTTGATGATGGATGTCAGGCGCAGTCCATCGTGGTGGCGGACGACGGCTTCACTACGAGTAGTGCTACTTACTACCGCATGGCAAGCGGATCGTTGTACAAGCTGCCTGCAGCGGGGAGTCTGACTTTCCTGGTTTCTGACGAGAACAACAATCGCCTCAATCCGATGCCCGCTGGCACCACCGTTACCGTGTCGGCGACGGACGGCATCACCACCAGTGTGAGCGGTGGGTCGCCGGTGGCCAATACTTCGACGGCGACCGCTGCGGCGATCAGCTACAAGTTCACAACTGCTAGTTCTGGGACTATCTACATCAGCACAACTTCTCCGTTGGGCTTGACGACGACTTTCCCGGTGGCTGTGTCGACTTCCGCGGCGCCGCCTTCCGGGACCGCCTGCTCGTTGTGATCGTCAGTTTGGTTGGACTGCCGGGCAGCGGTAAGTCCACCATTGGTCGCCAACTCGGGCGCAACCTGGGCTGGCGGTTCGCGGACAGTGACCATGAGATCGAGCAGCAAATCGGCTGCTCGATCTCTACATATTTCGAGCTGCATGGTGAGCCGGCATTTCGTGACGTCGAGGAGTTGGCCATCGCGCGGCTCGCGGTGCGAGATGGATTGGTTTTGGCAACCGGTGGCGGTGCCGTGCTGCGCGAGACCAACCGCCACGCGCTCAAGGCGGATGGCAATCTGGTCATCTACCTGCGATCGCAAGTAGATGACCTGGCCCGCCGGCTGCAGCACGACACCCAGCGTCCTTTGCTCAAAGGCGTGCCGCCTCAGGTTCGGTTGCGCGAACTGTTTGCGCAGCGCGACCCGCTGTATCGCGAGATCGCTGACTTCACCGTCGACACGGGGCGCAGTTCCGTGGCAACTTTGGCGCACTTGATTGCGATGCAACTGGAGCTTGCTCGGCCTGAGCAGTTCAAGGGCCCGGCAAGCGGCTAGTACGTATTCAGCCCCCCAACCATCCATCGAGGGTCGTCGCCGCAGGGCACGGCCGAATCGACTTGAATTGCCTCTTGTAAGCTGCTGATTTGACTAGAACACTGCGGCCTCATGGCAATCACTCCGAGCATCGCG